>CACZSC010000174.1 GCA_902783755.1 uncultured Ruminococcus sp.
ATCCCGTCATACCTGATCTTGCCGTCGGCGATGTCATAGAAACGGTTTATGAGGTTCGTGATTGTAGTCTTGCCGGCACCGGTGGCACCGACAAATGCGACTTTCTGGCCAGGTTCGGCATATACCGAAACATCTGTCAGCACCTGCTTTTCGCCGTCATATGAGAAATCGACTTCAGTAAGCCTCACGTCGCCTTTAAGCTCGGTATAGGTCAGGGTACCGTCGCCGTGAGGATGTTTCCAGGCCCATCTGCCGGTTCTGTGGTCCGTTTCGGTTATGTTTCCGTCCTCATCGATAACTGCGTTCACAAGCGTAACGTACCCATCATCTGATTCGGGCTCGGAATCCATGAGCTCGAACACACGGTCAGCACCCGCGATGGCCATGACAAGCGTGTTGAACTGCTGGGACAGGTTGTTGAAGTTGCCCGTGAACTGCTTGGTCATGTTGAGGAACGGGATGACTAAGCTTATGGCGATTGGCATCCCGGAGATGGAGATGTTGGGCACGTTCAGTACAAGGAGAACGCCGCCGATGAGCGCGCACAGGACATAAAGGATATTTCCGATATTGCCGATTATGGGCCCCAGCATGCTTGCATAGGTATTTGCCCTGTAGGCATTCTGGAACAGTTCCTCGTTGACCTTGTCGAAGGCTTCTTCAGCCTCGCGTTCATGGTTGAATACCTTTACGACCTTCTGACCGTTCATTGTCTCCTGAACGCTGGCCTCCACCTTACCCATTGAGATCTGGTTCTGCTTGAAATATTTTGCGGAACCGGCTCCTACCTTCTTTGATACCATGAACATGGCGAACACTCCAAGAAGAACTACGAGTGTCATCCACACTGAGAACCAGAGCATTATGCCTAGTATCACCAGAACGATGGCGACGGATGATATGAGGTTTGGAAGAGTCTCCGATACCAGCTGACGAAGAGTATCGATGTCATTGGTATAATGGGACATGATGTCACCATGTTTATGGGTGTCGAAATACCTGATCGGAAGATCCTGCATCTTGTCAAACAGTGCTTCCCTCATCTTGCTCAGGAACCCCTGGGTTATGTATGCCATGAGCTGAGTGTAGAGGAACATGGAAAGCAGGGACAGGATGTACAGGGATATCAGGACTATCAGAAGAGGGACGATGACTCTGGCAGCTGCTTCCCAGTCACCGACAGGGTACCAGTCCTTTATCGCTTCTATTATCTTCTGCTGGAACAGTGGAGGGATAGATGAGACGACGGAGGAGAACAGGATGCATATGCCTGTGATGGGAACAAGCCTGGGATAGAACCTGAAGAGCATCTTTATGACTCTTCCGAAGGATTTGAGATTGAACTGCGGTCTTCCGTTATTCATCGTCATTTCCTCCCTTCGTCTGTTCCTCATAGACCTCACGGTAGATGTCGCTCGTTTCCATCAGCTCGTCATGGGTGCCGATGTTCGCGACTTTTCCGCCGTCAAGCACGATTATGACATCGGCGTTCTGAACTGACGCTATACGCTGGGCGATAATGATCTTCGTGGTCTCGGGTATGTATTCGGCAAATCCTTTCCGGATCAGCGCGTCTGTCTTTGTGTCGACAGCGCTGGTGGAGTCGTCAAGGATCAGGATCTTCGGTTTCTTCAGAAGGGCTCTGGCGATGCAGAGACGCTGTTTCTGGCCTCCGGACACGTTGGTGCCGCCCTGCTCGATGAATGTGTCGTATCCGTCCGGGAAGGATTGTATGAAGTCGTGTGCCTGTGCAAGCCTGCAGGCCTGCTCGATTTCCTCATCTGTGGCTTCCTTGTCGCCCCATCTAAGGTTTTCCCTTATGGTTCCCGAGAACAGCACGTTTTTCTGAAGCACTACGGATACCGAGTCTCTTAGCGTGACGAGATCGTATTTTCTGACATCTATGCCGCCGACCTTGACGGTTCCGACAGTGGTGTCATAAAGTCTTGAGATCAGCTGAATGAGCGTGGTCTTGCCTGAGCCTGTTCCGCCAATGATGCCGACGGTCTGTCCGGACTTTATATGGAAATCGACGTCAGCCAGGGAATAGTTTTCAGCCGACAGCGAGTACTTGAAACTTACGTCCTCGAAATCTATGGAACCGTCTGTCACTTCCATCACAGGGTTTTCAGGGTTGAGCATGGATGGCTCCTCGCGTAGCACCTCGTCGATCCTCTTCATGGATTCCATGGAGATGGTAAGCATGACATATATCATGGAGAGCATCATCAGGGACATGAGGATCTGGACGCCGTATGTCAGCATTGCGGAAAGCTGACCGACGTTCACATCGACTCCCATGCTGTTCACTATAAGTTTGCCGCCTACGTACATGACGAATACCATGTTGAAATAGAGACAGATCTGCATGAGGGGCCTGTTGAGGGCGACGATCCTTTCGGCTTTGGTAAAGTCCTTGCGTATTTCGCCGGATGCCGTTCCGAATTTCTTCTTTTCATATTCTTCACGGACGAAGCCCTTCACGGTCCTCATGGCCATGACGTTTTCCTCGATGGACTGGTTCAGCTTGTCATATTTTTTGAACACCGACCTGAAGGCGGGCATGGCGTTCCTTGCGATAAGGATAAGTCCGAAAACCAGGAACGGGACGAGGATGACGAAGGATGAGGCCAGCGGGCCTCCGAGCCTGAATGCCATTATGATGGCAAAAATCATCATCAGAGGGCTTCGCACCGCCACACGGATGATCATCATGTATGCCATCTGGACGTTCGACATGTCCGTGGTGAGTCTGGTCACGAGGGATGCGGAAGAGAATTTGTCGATGTTCTCGAACGAGAAGGTCTGCACCTTTCTGAAAACGTCTCTCCTGAGGTTCTTGGCGAACCCCGCAGAAGCTTTGGATCCTGTGTATGCCGCCCCTGCACCGCAGAGAAGGGATATGATGGCGAAGAGGAACATCAGAAGCCCCCGCTTCACGATCTGGCTGAGATCGCAGCCTCTCTCGATATCGTTGATCAGATTGGCGATGATGAACGGGATAAGGCATTCTATGAATACCTCGCCCACCATGAAGAGCGGTGTCGCTATAGACAGCTTCTTGTATTCGCCGACCGATCTGAGCAGTCGTTTGATCATAGGCAGTCGCCTTTCCTAACTAGTTTCAGCTAAAAAATACTTCAATAATTATACATCCCGAACATCTGGGGTGTCAACCTGAAATAGCACCAAATCACAGTTGCGGACAGGCTGCAAGATAGCATTATTGACTACATGTTCCAGTTGTGATAGAATTTCGTTGACATATAATATTATGTAGCTTGCCATAGAAGAAAACGAGCATCCGGAGAGTAACATGTCATATCTGAGAAACGCTTTTGAATATCTGGAATCAGCCGCGTCGAGGTGGCCGGAAAAGACAGCCTTTTACGACGATGTCCGGTCGTATACTTTCAGTGAACTGTATGAATACTCTAAGACTGCCGCGAACGGGATCCTGTCTGAGATAGGGACTCCTTCCGACGGCCGCAGGTTCGTTTGCGTTCTCGTCAAGAGGAACGCCGAGTCTCTCCTCTCCATGTTTTCGGTGCTGTGTTCCGGATACGCCTACGTTCCTGTGGACGACTCGTCTCCTGCCGAACGGGTCCTTGACATAATCTCACAGACCTCGGCCGCTGCGCTCGTTTATCAGGAAAAGACGAAGGCCGATATCAGGGCTGCAGGAAGCCTCTGCCCGTGCCTGTGCATGAAGGAGCTTTTGACCCGGGAGTGCCCTGAGGATCTTTCAGGGGCATCCAGGTATTCGGTGATAGACACGGATCCCGCGTATGCGATCTTTACGTCCGGATCTACGGGAAAGCCCAAGGGGATAGCCATATCCCACCGCGCTTTGATAGATTTCACAGAGTGGATGGCAGGACTGTGCGACCTGGATGAGAACGACAGGCTGGCGAACCAGGCGCCTTTCTATTTCGATCTTTCCGTTAAGGATATTTACCAGACCCTCAGAAAGGGATGTACTACGTATATAATCGCTAAAAAGTATTTCTCGTTCCCGAAACTTCTTGTTGAGAAGCTGAACGAGACAGGGACAACCGCTATTATCTGGGCCGCGTCTGCCTTCCGTATGACGGCTGATTCAGGCATATTCGGGATCATGGCTCCCGAAACGCTGAGATACGCCGTTCTCGGCGGAGAGGCGCTCCGGGCAAGACATGTGAACATATGGAAAAAGGCCTGTCCCGGACTTGAGGTGATCAATCTGTACGGACCGACCGAAGTGACGGTGGACTGCACATACTACAGGCTGGACAGGGAATTCGGAGATACAGAACAGATCCCCATAGGAAAAGCCTGTGAAAACAAATCTGTTGTACTTCTCAACGAGCGCATGGAGAGATGCGGAGAAGGCGAAATCGGTGAGATCTGCGTGAGAGGCTCCGGACTTGCCCTGGGCTATGTGAACGATCCGGAAAGGACCTCTGAGTCGTTCATACAGAACCCGCTTAACAGCCTGTATCCCGACCGCCTGTACAGGACCGGGGATCTCGGTAAGGCCGAAGACGGGAACATATATTTCGTTTCAAGAAAAGATGACCAGATCAAGCACGCAGGATACAGGATAGAACTGGGAGAGATCGAATCGTCTCTCCAGAGGATAGACGGCGTCCGGGCGTCATGCTGCGTTTTCGATGACGTGAAGGACGAGATCATATGCTTCATCCAGTCTGATCTCGATACCGGTGATATCGCTGACAGGCTTTCACAGATACTTCCGAGATACATGATCCCCGGGCTGTGGAAAAAGGTAGGGGCATTCCCCCTTAACGCCAACGGGAAGATCGACAGAAAACTTCTGAAGGAGCAGCACGCAGATGAGACAGGCCGCTGATTATCCCGCTCTCAGGTCCGAAATGGATCTCAAGTTCAGAAAAGGCGTCGTCACCAATTTCACGGGATCTCCGTCCGTCATTGAGAATGAGATCAGCAGGGGACTTGTGTGTTATGAAGCTACACCGTCGAACCTTTTCATAGTGAGGCAGCGGAACAACAGGTATTATCTGAACTTCTATATAAATGATACCGCAGAGGAACTGCCGGCACTGCCCGGCAACACGGTCACGGAGATCGTTTTCAGAGAGGACGACTTTGACAGGCAGAAGGTCGTGTCATACCTAAGAAAACAGGGGATGAAGCTCCAGTTCTTCAGGAAATACCTTACAAGCGAAGGGGAGCTCCCGTTCAAGCCGGTAAGGAAGCATACCGAACTGCCGGGAGATCTTGAATTGAGGGAAGCCTGTGAAGGCGATCTGCAGAAGGTGACGGAAGCGCTGTATGACAATTTCGACGAGATGACCGCCTGCCTTCCGTCGCCTGAGGAGATAAGCGGGGCCCTGGCTGACAGGGATTCTTCCGACAGATACTATCTTCTCGAGACCGGAGGCACCGCAGCGGGCGTGCTCCATACCGATCACAGAAAGAACAGCTTCGAGATCCGTCATCTTGCAGTATACGGGGAATTCAGGGGAAAAGGCTTCTCCTCATTCATCCTTGACAGGATCTCCGAACTGTATCCCGGAAAGAACAACGTGTGGGTCAACTATTCGAATATACCTGCAAAGAGCCTTTACGCTAACCATGGTTATACCGATACCGGAAGAAAATCCGCCGTTCTGCTGTACAAAGAGACTGGGAGGTGACTTTATGCAGCCCGACAGAGAAGAAATAAT
>CACZSC010000175.1 GCA_902783755.1 uncultured Ruminococcus sp.
CCGGGATATAATGTGTGTGAAATGAAGGGAACTTCAAAATTCACAACATATTTCGGAGGTAAGAGAAATGAAAAAGGATCTTTGCGAAATGGTATTCATCCTTGACAAATCCGGATCGATGTCCGGTCTGGAAAAGGACACCATTGGAGGTTTCAACTCCATGGTGAAAAAACAGCAGGAAAAGGACGGGGAAGCGCTCGTAACCACTGTCCTCTTCGACAACAACATCTCAACGGTGCATGACAGAGTCAGCATAAAAGAGATAAAAGAGATGACGGAAAAAGAATACTATGTCGGCGGCTGCACCGCTCTCCTTGACGCCATCGGTACCACTGTCGAGCACATCTCGACCATACACAGATACGCAAGGGAAGAGGACGTGCCGGAGCACACTATATTCGTCATTACGACTGACGGTATGGAGAACGCGAGCCGGAAGTATTCCTCGGACGCGGTAAAGAAACTGATCGAGCAGAAGAAGGGGCTCGGATGGGAGTTCATCTTCCTCGGCGCCAACATTGACGCTGTGGAGACAGCCAGATCGTTCGGCATCTCCGAGGAGATGAGCGCGAACTACAAATGCGACGCCCGCGGTACCACCCTCAATTTCGAATGCGTCGGTGCAGCCATATCTGCGCTGCGCAAAGAGGGAAAAGTCAGCAGGGCATGGAAGAAGAGAATAGACGAGGACTTTGCAAACAGAAAGGATTAGAAGATGAGAACGATAAGAGTAAGGGGATACGGGACAGTGTCGGTAAAGGCCGATATGTGCAGCATCAGGATCAATGTCCGGGCCAAGGACGAGAAATACGAAAGGGCCCTGGAAAGATCCCAGGAACAGATAGAGTCTCTCAAGGAGCAGCTGGCGAAAGCCGGGTTCCAGGAGGATGACCTCAAGACCGAGAGCTTCAACGTTTTCACCGAATATGACTCGGTACAGGACGACAAGGGCTTCTACAAGCAGGTCTTCTCAGGCTACGTATGCCAGTATTTTCTCACTCTTTCTTTCGAGTTCGACAATGAAACGCTCGGAAATGCCCTGGTGGCTGTCTCAGAGGCCGACGTCACGCCGGACCTGAACCTTAATTTCTATGTCAAGGATCCGAACAAGGTCTCAAAGGCAGTGCTTATGAGCGCATGCACCAATGCCCTCGAGAAGGCTCAGATACTTGCATCGTCTTCAGGCGTCAGGCTGGGAGACCTGCAGAAGATAGAATATGAGTTCGGTAACCGGAACTTCGCCTCCAATACTCAGTTCTCTGTTCAGGAGGACTGCGCCATGGGGGCCGGAAACTTCATGAGAGCGAAGGCAACGAGCCTGAGCCCGAAGGACGTCGAGATATCCGACTCCGCCGCCTTCGAGTGGGAGATCTTCTGATATGCCGGACCGTGAATGCGTTGTTCCTGAAGAGCTGTCAAGGACTGCCATGGTGCTGACGGCTGAAAAAGTCAGTGGACTCAAGACAAAGAGAGTGGCAGTATTCGGTGTGGGAGGCGTCGGAGGCTATGTCTGCGAGGCCTTATGCCGGACGGGGATAGGCGGATTCGACCTTATAGACATGGACACCGTGAGCCTGTCGAACATAAACAGGCAGATCATAGCCCTTCACAGCACCGTCGGAAGACAGAAGGTCGAAGTGATGAAGGAAAGGATGCTGGACATCTCCCCTGAATGCGACATCCGTGCTTATCCCGAGTTCTTCTCAGCGGACAATTCGGACACTTTCCCATTCGGAGAATATGACTACGTATGCGACTGCATCGATTCTGTGAAGTCCAAGCTTGAGCTCATTCGGATATGCAGTGAGAAGGGGATACCCGTCATATCGGCCATGGGTGCCGGAAATAAGAAGGATCCCACCAGGCTGCGGGTAGCGGATATATACAGCACGAAAGTTTGCCCTCTGGCAAAGGTCATCCGGACATCGCTCAGAAAGATGGGAATAGATTCTCTCAAATGCGTGTATTCCGAAGAGGAGCCTGCGAAGACCGGGGAGAACGCAGGAAAGAGGACACCGGGCAGTCTCGCGTACATGCCTTCAGCCATGGGGCTCGTTATCGCGTCGGAAGTCATAAAGGATCTTACTGAATAGAGAACAAAAGTCTTCAGTTTTATGCTGAAGGCTTTTTCGTACGTGTATAACCCCTTTCCGGATAACCCCCTTTACATAATATGATGAAGGGATTATAATTATTCCGAGAAATATGTTAATATATTAACGACTTTAATAAGGAGAACGGAGCGGCGCTGTAAAAGATACCGCCGTCTCCCAAGAAAGCCATGAAAAGAAACGTATTCAAAAGCATCATCTCCCTTCTTATTGCACTGATGCTGGTGATCCCGGCGGCTCTCACCTGTATATACGCGGAGGAGGAGCCGGATGAGGCAGCTGAAGCTGCTGTGTTTCCGGAGTCATTCGACCTGAGAGACGTTGACGGGGAGTGCTATGTCACACCTGTCAGGTCACAGGCACCCTTCGGTACATGCTGGAGCTTCGCTACAGTGGCAGCCATCGAATCCAGTATACTCGGAGCCGGACTCAACGGCGCGGACGGCAAACCCGCGACTCCCGAAACACTGGACCTTTCGGAGAAACAGCTGGCATGGTTCTCCGCAATGCCCCTGAGAGACGAAAAGAACTCACAGAACGGCGAAGGACAGTTCATTGCGGACTTCGTCACGGAAGACGGACTTATAAATTTCATGAACCGCGGCGGCAATGCCTGCTTCTCGACGAACGCACTTGCCCAGGGCATAGGACCTGAGCATGAAAGCACTGCCGGAATACTCGAATACCGCGGAAAAGCCAATATGATCGATTACGAATGGATCATAACAGGAAATGATGACGGTCTCAGGGAGTATTCATACAGTATAATCGACGACTGGACCATACCGGATGAATACAGGTATTACAGATCATACGATCTGAGGGAAGCCCGCTTCCTTCCGGAGCCTTTCTACAAGAATGAGGAAGGGCTTTACGAATACAATGAGGAGGCCACAGTTGCAATAAAGAACGAACTTCTGAACAAGAGGGCCGTTCAGATAAGCTTCATGGCAGACACCAACATGCCCGGCCAGGATTCGTCCGCCATGTTCATAAGCGAGAACTGGGCTCATTACACATATGTCATGTATCCCTCCAACCACTGCGTCACCATAATAGGCTGGGATGACAATTATCCCAAGGAGAATTTCCTTCAGGGTGAAACCGATGTGATGATGAACGACGGTTCCATAGTTTCCGTCAGCAAGGCTCCGCCGGCAGACGGCGCATGGCTCGTTAAGAACAGCTGGGGCGACGGGACCCTCGAATTCCCCAACAAAGGTGCCGGCACCTGGGGCATCGAGGACGAGAACGGAGTCCATACCGGATACTTCTGGCTGTCATACTATGATCATTCCATGGATTCCCCGGTAAGCTACGTTATAGATGAAAAGGATGAAGACATAAATATCGTAGACCAGTATGACTACCTGCCGGTTCCGCAGGCTCTTTACTACACTTCGGATGAAAAGGTCAGCATGGCCAACATGTTCTCAACGAAGCACAACGTGGTGCTTGAACAGGTGTCAAGCTTCACCCCCGTAGCGAACGTGACGGTCACGTACGACATATACATTATCGACGCCTATGCCAATGACCCGAAACAGGGCGTAAGGGTCGCGACGAAGACTGTAAAGTACGAGACCGGAGGTTATCACAAGGAAGACATCTCCGATTTCGATATTCTGTTCGACACATCAGGCGAAGGCACTGATGAGCTCAATCTTGTGATGTATCAGGACTATTCCGTTGTGATCACAGAAGTTAATGAAGACGGAAAGTATCTGATGAACTACCAGGCTGCAGAACACGCAGACAGCGGCCTCACATCCTTCAAGGGAGTCATAAACGAAGGCGAAAGCTGGATATACCATGATGAAGAGTGGCAGGATCTCATCTATGCCGAAGAATTCATGGACGAAGTATTCGAACAGCTGTTCCCGGACAGTCCGTACGTAAAGGATACCCTGACTTTCGACAACTTCCCGATCAAGGCCTATTGCAGGCAGCTTGACGAAGACTTTGCGCCTCAGGTCAGCGGTAGCACCTACATGTACTACAAGACTGAAGCCTCCGGTGAGACCACGATGAAACTCAGCATACATGCCGTCAGGGGTACGCTGCCTGAGATCCCGGAAGAAAGTGTCGTATGGGGACTCCTTGAAGAGGACAACGATGTAGTAGAGTTCAAATCCCTTTCTAACCCCATGAGGGGACGCTTTATCGCCAAGAATACGGACGATGCAAAAACATTCGCATATGTCACGGTCAAGGGATTCGGAACGATACCGTTCACACTCCATGTCAATAAGTTTGTGATAAAAGATATATTCCTTCCCGAGGATGAAAATTTCGATCAGATATATATCTACACTTATACCGGAGAGGAGATAAGACCTGCAAAGGGCGTCGATACCCCTGCAGAGGTTGAGGAAGGCGTCGATTTCGAGTACGAATATACCGACAACGTAGAATGCGGTGTAGCGACGATCCAGGTGAAGGTCATCGGTGACAGACCGTCACAGGCTTCCTGGGGCAAAGTGCGTTTCGCAATAGTACCTCAGAAATCTGAGATCGAGTCGATAACGCCGGGAGAGGGACAGCTGACTGTCAGATTCAAAGACCAGTCCGAATGCGGACTTGACGGATATACCGTGGAATACCGCGCGGAAGGCGAAGAAGAATGGCAGCAGATAGATGTCGGTGCATCTGAGACGGAATGCGTAATCACAGGACTCGATGCCGACAAGACATACGAAGTACAGGTGAAGGGAAGAGTCGATGTGCCGGAAGATACTGATTTCTGGTATCATGACCTTACTTGCTACGGCGAGGCCAGCGATATAGCAACGGCATCTCCGGAACCGGTACCCGGATCGAACGGACAGCAGGACACTGATACTGCAACACCGGACGAGTCCGAGAAGGCTCCCGCACAGGATACTGATGTTCCTGCGGAAACTTCTACCAGATCGAACGAACAGGAAGAATCGTCACCGGTTGAAGGACTCAATCCCTGGATAATAGCAGGCATCGCCGGAGGCGTGCTCCTCCTCATAATCATAGTCCTTGTCATAATCCTTGCTTCCCAGAAAAAGAAAAAGAAATAAGACCGAAACAAAAGCATAAGAAAAATCCCGTGGTCCTTTGGCAAAAGCCTCTGGTCCGCGGGACTTTTTTGTTGCTTCCATTACGATTTCTGTTTCTTTAATATATGACTCATATATACGGACAGATCCATCTCAACCGTATCTGCCATAAAATATACGGGTACAATATTTCCCATAACCTCTTTTGGAAACGGTTTGCAGAATAAAGTAAACAACGGCCCGAATTTTAAATATCTTTTTATTCTGGCCTGATAGTTTTTCATGTGGTTAATGACTTTGTTTTTCATATTTTCAGCTTTGACAATTTCAAAACCGTTGTTCTGTATGTACCGGCTGATATTTCCGACATATTCAAACTGATTCAGATAGTATCCGCTTTCAACTAATTTTGCACCGACTTCTTCTATTTCAGACAACTCGTTTCTCTTCTTATTCAGATAAGCGTCATAGATTATGAACAGGCCATCAGGCTTCAGCACCCTGTTTACTTCCTTGAACACCTGATTCTTGTTTTGCGAATAACACAATGTTTCTACAGCATATACCATGTCGAAGGAGCTGTCTCCAAACATGCCCAGATCATGATAATCGCCTTGAATCAAGGTTATATCATATTTTTTATTCTTCTTATCCAAAGTAGGATAAAGATCAATTCCGGTGAATTTAACGTCAGGATGCCTCTTTGCCAAATAAGCCATATTGGCACCTTGCCCGCTTCCGAGTTCCAGCACATTTTTGATTTGCGGATCGTCTTTTAAGATCTCACTGATTTTCTCTTCGTGATATTCCTGGTATTTTACACCTCTTCTGTGTATCCCATCATCTGATATGTCAATGTGCATTTCTCCGTTTTTTGATCCTACCAAACGGTAAAACAGATATTTATTCTTTTTATAGTATCTGACAATATCGTCATCGGAGAAAGTATCTTTTTCAAAGATAAAGTCAAAATTTACTTTACTTCTCAGCCAGACAAAATCATTAATAAGCTTTAGCTTGTATTGTTCCATCGTTTTTACACAAAAACACCAGCCAATGATGGTGATCTTTTTCAGTATCAGCTTATCGCTGCCCGTAATATGCGTTCTTTCCGTGCTTCCTGAAATAGTGCTTGTCGAGAAGCACCTGCTGCATGGGGCTCACGTCGGGATCCAGCATCTCGGTATGGAGCGCCATGAAGGCGCATTCCTCCAGAACCACGGCGTGATACACGGCCTCAGCGGGATCTTTCCCCCAGGTAAAAGGACCGTGACTGTGCACCAGCACCGCCGGGCAGGATACGGGATCGATGTTCCTGTTCCTGAAAGTCTCCACGATCACAGCACCGGTTTCGCGCTCGTACTCCCCCTTTATTTCCGAAGGGTACATCTTTCTCGTGCACGGGATCTCCCCGTAGAAATAGTCGGCATGGGTCGTGCCGTAGGGCGGTATTCCTCTTCCGGCCTGTGCGAAGCTTGTCGCCCATCTCGAGTGGGTGTGGACTATCCCGCCGATATCTTTGAATTCCCTGTAAAGAAGCAGGTGGGTCGGAGTATCGGAACTTGGCCTGTACTGTCCTTCGACAATCTCTCCTGTCTCAAGATCAACAACGGTCATGTCGTCCGGCATCATGTTTTCGTAACCGACGCCGCTGGGCTTTATGACAACAAGCCCTTTGTCTCTGTCTATGCTCGACACGTTGCCCCAGGTGTATGTAACGAGACCTTTCCTCTGAAGCTCTATGTTCTGTTCGCAGACGGTCTTTTTCAGTTCTTCCAGCATGTTATCACCCTATTTCAGTTTCCAGGCCAGGTCGCTGAGGAACAGATCGTGCTCAAGCTCTGACGGCGTCGAATCCTTCGTTATGTGCACGAACTCTATGTCCATCATCCTTGCCCAGTCTTTCATCATCTCGGCCGATACGTCATAGGACAGCACGGAGTGATGTGCTCCGCCCGCCGTGATCCAGCACTCGATGCCGGTGGTAAGATCCGGGAGTGGCCTCCACATGACCCTTGCCACCGGAAGGTTCGGCATGGGCATGATGGGCTTCACGCATTCAACGTCCTGTACGATCATCCTGAGCCTTCCGCCCATGTCTATGAGCGATACCACGATTGCGGGTCCCGCCTTTCCTTCGAAGACGAGACGGGCGGGGTCCTTTTCGTTCATGCCAATGCCGAGATGATGGGTCTCAATCTTAGGTTTTCCGGCGGCCACGCTGGGACATACCTCGAGCATATGGGCGCCGAGCGCGTACTCGGATCCCTTCACCAGATGGTACGTGTAATCCTCCATGAACGCGGAGGCTCCGTTTCCGCCTTCGCCCATCGCCTTCATGATGGCCGTCATGGCGGCGACTTTCCAGTCGCCTTCGGCTCCGAAACCGTATCCCAGGGCCATCAGATGCTGTGAAGCCAGGCCCGGGAGCTGTTCCATGCCGTAAAGATCCTGGAAAGTGTTGGAGAAGGCAAGGCAGCCCTCTCTGTCCATCATCTTCCTGATCGCTATCTCTTCCTTTGCCTGGTATCTGATGGCTCC
>CACZSC010000176.1 GCA_902783755.1 uncultured Ruminococcus sp.
CGACATAAGAGACGGAAGACATCCCGTAGTGGAAAAGTTCGTCTCCGACTCGTATTTCGTTCCCAACGATGCGCAGCTTGACTGCGGAAGCAGGAGGCTGATGCTGATCACGGGGCCGAACATGGCCGGAAAATCAACATACATGAGGCAGACCGCCATAATCATACTTATGGCACAGATCGGTTCTTTCGTTCCAGCAAGCTATGCAAGGATAGGCATCGTGGACAAGCTGTTCACCCGTGTGGGAGCGTCTGACGACCTTTCCGCCGGCCAGTCCACGTTCATGCTGGAGATGAAGGAAGTCGCGTACATCCTGTCGAACGCCACCAGAAGAAGCTTCATAATCTATGACGAAATAGGCCGCGGCACTTCCACCTATGACGGAATGAGCATCGCGCGCGCTGTAGCGGAGTATACGGCAAGCAGGAAGATCGGCGCGAAGACCATGTTTGCCACACACTATCACGAACTGACATCGATGGAAGGTGAGGTCGACGGTGTGTTCAACTGCAGCATCGCGGCAAAGAAACGCGGTGACACTATCACCTTCCTCAGAAAAATAATACCGGGGCCCACTGACGACAGCTACGGCATAGAAGTCGCCCAGCTTGCGGGGGTTCCGAACGAAGTGACCAGAAAAGCAAAGCAGGTACTCGAAAAGCTGGAAGAAAACCGACCCATAGCGGCGCCCTCAAAGGCTGTCCGCCGGGAACCGGAGTCCTTCAACATGAGCTTTGACGACATAGCATCCAATCAGATCATAGATGCCATAAAAGCAACAGACATAAACACACTGACCCCGATAGAGGCGATGAACCTCATATATGAGTGGAAAAAACTGACCTAGAGAGGAGATCCGGAATGTTTATCGAGACCGAACGGGAAATGACCGAAGCCACCGTTAAGTACAGGCAGGACTACCTTGACGGACTGTATGCGGTCCTTGGGGAAAGGCGCCGCGAGTATGACGGTATAAGGGAGAAATATATCGATCCCGTAAAGTGCGCAGCGGACCGCGAAAGATACAGAACGGATCTCATGGAGATGCTGGGATGGCCGCTTACGGATCATACGGATCTCCGTAAAAAGCCCCTGCGCGTCACAATGGAAAAAGCTTATGATCTCGAATATGCTGCAGCCTACCGGATGACATTCGAAGTCCTTCCCGGTCTCAGGACGTACGGCGTGTATTTTGAGTCAGTAAAGAACGGCACGGACAAGCCCTTTGCCGTACTGTGCCACGGCGGTGTCGGAACACCGGAAGTTATAGCGGAGACATTCGAGACCAACAATTACAACGGAATAGTCAGAAGAGTATGCGATTCGGGAGACGGTGTCAACGTGTTCTGCCCCATGTTCCATATGTGGGCGGAAAAATTCGGTCCGCCCCTCAGCAGCATGGAAGACATGGGATACGAGCGGACCCGGGTCGATGCAAGGCTCAAACAGGTAGGTTCATCCACCACGGCGATAGAAGTGTTCGCGATCATGCGCGAGCTCGACTGGTTCATGGGCAAGGGGATCGCTAAAGAAGGCCATATCGGCATCGCCGGGCTTTCCTACGGCGGATTCTATGCGACCATGACCGCGGCCTGCGACACGCGGTTTGCTGCCGCGTATTCCTCCTGCCAGTTCTCAGACAGGTACAGATACGGCCGGGAGGACTGGATATGGCATGAGAGCGGGGCGAAGTTCCTGGATGCCGAGATCTCCGGTCTCATAGCTCCCCGTCCCTTCTTCGTCGAGGAAGGAGAACGGGACGATCTGTTTGACGTGGCAGCGTTCAGATCCGAATCAGAAAGAGCTGCAGGATTCTACGAAGCGGCCGGAGTGCCTGAAAGATTCATATCGCATGTACATCCCGGCACTCACGAGATAGCGCTCGACGACACGGGAGTAAACTTCCTGTATGAAAATACAAAGTAAAAAGCAATGGGAAAAATCAACTTATTGAGCATAGAGGTCGCGAATCTCATCGCAGCCGGTGAAGTGGTGGACAGACCCGCTTCAGCAGTCAAGGAGCTTCTGGAAAACGCCATAGACTCCGGTGCCACCAGAGTGGTGCTGGAGATACGCCGCGGCGGCATATCGTTCATAAGAGTCGCAGACAACGGATGCGGCATGGACAAAGACGATCTCATCCCTGCCATCACGCGACATTCCACCAGCAAGATAAAGAACGCAGAAGATCTGGACGCGATTTTCACCCTGGGGTTCAGGGGCGAAGCCCTCGCAGCCATCTCATCTGTCTCCAAACTCAGGATCTTTTCAAGAGTCCCGGGTGAGAGCATGGGCGCGATGCTTCAGACTGACGGCGGAGAATCCGTCAGAGTGATCGAAACAGGCTGCCAGCCCGGCACCACGGTCATCGTCGAGGATCTGTTCTTCAATGTTCCGGCAAGGAAGAAATTCCTGAAGAAGGATTCCACGGAAGGTATCGCCATAGCGGCAGTAATCGAAAAGATCGCGCTGTCGCATCCTGAGATATCGTTCCAGTTCATATCCGACGGTGAGATGAAATTCATGACTCCGGGCAGCGGGAACCTCAGGGATACCCTGAGGACTCTGTTCGGACGGGACATAGCGGAACGGGCGCTGGAAGTCGACAGGGAGGAAAACGGGATCAGAGTGACCGGATTCGTTTCAGAACCCGACTTCGTCAAGACAAACCGCAATATGGAGAACTTCTTCATAAACGGACGATATGTCAAATCCAAGACCGCATCCGCCGCCATTGAACAGGCATATGCCTCAAAGATCCCGGTGGACCGGTTCCCCTTCTGCGTCCTGAATATCGCAATAAGTCCATCTTCTGTGGACGTCAACGTACACCCCACGAAGCTCGAAGTCAAATTTTCCAACGAAAAATCCATTTTCGACGCGGTCTACTTCGCTACGCTGACAGCGCTGGAAGCAGATGTATCCAGGCCGGATCTGAACCTTGATCCGGATTTCAGGAGAGTCGACCGAGAATCATACATGATGCGGGAAAGGGACAGTTTCCGGAAGGCCGATGAGTTTCGCCATGCTTTCGTCCCCATGGACGGAGCAACAAAGCCCGAAAAGCAGACCACGTTCTTCGACCGGCGTCACGATGAGAACATCCGTCAGGAACCGGACAGGATCCCGGTCTCACATGCTGATCCCGAGCTGTCAGACGCATACCAGGAAACCTCCCGAGAAGAATATAGCGAGCCGGATCCATATGCGGTATACGATGAGCCCATCCTTCCCGAAGACATCCCGGAATACATCATCATAGGAGAAGCCTGGAACACGTACGTCATAGTCCAGCTCGACAACAAGCTGCTGGTGATAGACAAGCATGCGGCTCATGAGCGGATCATTTTTGACGAGATGTGCAGGAAACTCAGGGAAAGCATGAGGAACGGAAGCATTGCTGAGTCCCAGGGGCTTATCGGGGGTATGGAGTTCCACTTCAGCGGAGCTGAATCTGAAGCCCTGGAAGCCAACGGAGACAAGATACGTTCCCTTGGGTTCGAGTTCACCGCTGAACAGACCGGGAATTCCGATTATACCGTCACCGTGACGGGGATCCCCTCGTCACTTGACAGAGATGAAGCGTCCGAGCTTTTC
>CACZSC010000177.1 GCA_902783755.1 uncultured Ruminococcus sp.
GAGACCCCGATAGGAGAAGAGGAAGACAGCCATCTCGGTGACTTTCTTCCTGACGAATCGACTCCCACGCCCGCAGAGGCGGTTTCCGCCCAGCTCCTCAGGGAGGCTCTTGAAAAAGTGCTCCACACCCTGAGCGAGAGGGAGGAAAAGGTGATCAAGCTCCGGTTCGGGCTTGAAGACGGCAGATCCAGGACCCTCGAGGAGGTAGGCAAGGAGTTCGGGATCACGAGAGAGAGAATCAGGCAGATCGAGGCAAAGGCCCTAAGAAAGCTGAGGCACCAGAGCAGATCCAAGGCTCTCAAGGGATTCCTCAGCGACCTCTAATTGGAGACACAGAACGAACCGCAATCTCCCAACTTTATATATGGAGGACTACGATGATTTCAACTGAAGACGAAAGAAACGAATATTACGACGATATCGAAGACTATGACGAGGACTATTCACTGGAGGAGGCCATCGAGAGCAGCGAGGACATAGATGACCTGGAGCTGATAGACGATACAGATCTGTCCCTTGACGAGATCGACATCGAGCAGGTCGCTGGCTCTCCTGATGAAGTCGCTAACCTGATCTCTCCCGAGGAGATGGAGGAGCTGAACGGCGAAGTTGAATCCCTCGGCACCGCGAAGGACATGGAGAAGGCCCTGGAACAGGAAGGCCTTACCGTGGACGATCCCGTGAGAATGTACCTCAAGGAGATCGGATCCATCCCGCTGCTTTCCGCGGAGGACGAAAAGATGTACGCCAAGCGCACCACCGAGGGGGACAAGGTAGCCAAGGACAAGCTCGTGGAATCGAACCTCAGGCTGGTGGTAAGTATCGCCAAGAGATATGTCGGGAAGGGGATATATTTCCTTGACCTGATCCAGGAGGGCAACCTGGGTCTCATGAAGGCGGTGGACAAGTTCGACTATACGATGGGATACAAATTCTCAACATACGCCACATGGTGGATCAGGCAGTCCATAAGCCGCGCCATCGCGGACCAGTCGAGGACGATCCGCATCCCCGTGCATATGGTGGAGACCATCCATAAGGTATCCAGGACCCAGCTGAAGCTGCTCCAGCAGCTCGGCAGGGAGGCGACAGTCAAGGAAGTGGCGGACGAACTTGGGATGCCAGAGGAAAAGGTCCGCGAGGTCATCAAGGTGTCACAGGAACCGGTGTCCCTCGAGACTCCCATCGGCGAGACCGAGGAGAGCCATATCGGCGACTTCATACCCGATGACTCCACTCCCACGCCTGTTGACGCCACAACCCACATCCTGCTTAAGGAACAGATAGACGAAGCCCTGAAGACCCTGGACGCGAGAGAGGAAAAAGTCCTCAGGATGAGATTCGGCCTGGATGACGGCAGGACCAGGACCCTTGAAGAAGTAGGCAAGGAATTCAACATCACCCGTGAGAGGATCAGACAGATTGAGAACAGAGCCCTGAGAAGGCTCCATCAGCCCAGCGTCTCCAAGAAACTCAAGGATTTTCTGGAATGATCCGCTGATAAAAAAAGTAGCTAATTTTTCGTTTTTTTGGGTCCGGAGAGGCCGTTTCGTCTTGACACGGTACCCGAATTAGTGTAATATAAATTTGATATGTTGTGCGGTTTCAAGCGACGGAACTGCATGATGGAGGTATCTGATATGGTTAAGAAGATTATATGTCTGGTGCTTGTCCTGATCATGGCGGCCGGCCTGCTGGCAGCCTGTTCGGAAAACAACAACAATAACGGCGACGAAACGGCGGATACGAAGGAATCTTCCCGTATTCCAATGACGCTGTCTCTCTGGCTCCCCACGGATCCCGGGACCACCGAGGAGGCGATCCAGCTGGTTTCCGAAGCGATCAACAAGATCACACAGGCAAAGTACAATACAGCGATCGAGCTACATCTCATTTCCCGCGACAAATATCAGGAAACCATAGATGAAAAGCTTCAGGCCGTCAAGACAGCCAACGAGGAAAAAGCGGCTGCAGAGGAACAGAGGCGCAGGGAACTGAGAGCCCAGAAGCAGGGCGGCGCCACGGCCACGGAAACGGAAGAGACCGAGCCCCCGGTCGAGACGACCATCAATGAATACGGTATCCATGTCACCACGTACCCGACGGTGCCGGATACCCAGCTCGATATCTTCCTGGTACAGGGATACGAGAACTACACGAATTATGCTTATTCAGACCTGATACAGCCAATCGACACTGAACTGAGCGGATCCTCCAAGGTCATAAGTTCGTACGTATATCCCACCTTCATAAAGGCCATCTATGATTTCGGCACCTTCGGCGTACCGAACAACCATCCGTCAGGAAAGTACCAGTACCTGTTGGTGAACAAGAGCCTTGTGGACGAATATGACTACAACATCAGGGAGCTGTCTTCGCTCCTGAGGTCAAAGAACTTCATCATCGACATCGGAAACCAGCATCTTGAGGACGTCGTTCCCCTTCTGGGTCCCGTGGACGCCAGCGGAATGGTGTATTTCTCCGATCATGTCGGCGCCGAATGGTCTCTCATATGCGCCCAGCTCAGCGATATAACCACATACAAGGATCAGGTCGTACCGACATCCCTGCTCGACAACAACTCGTACATCAACACCCTTAAACTCGTAAAGGAGCTTCAGAGCTACGGATACGTGGGCGACGGCACCCTCAAGGAAGGCCAGCGCTTCGCCATGGGTGTGATCGAAGGCGATGAAGAGTCTATCAAGGCATACGAGGACGATTACTATATCAGCGTATATACCAAGCCGATGTTCACCGAGGAAGATATCTACGGCTCGATGCTTTCGGTCTGCGAGTATTCGAAGAACGTGACCCGAGCCATGGAGATCATAACCTGCATAACTACCGACCAGGAACTCAGGACCGTCCTGCAGTACGGCGTCGAGGGTGTGCACTGGGATTACGAGGATCCCGACAAAAAGGATACCATCAAGGTCATCAGCGATGACTACTCCATGGACATCAACGAGACCGGAAACGTGTTCATGACATATGCCGGCGAAGGAAAGACAATGGATTACTGGGAACAGTTCAAAGCCCATAACCGTGACACCATCTCCGATCCGTTCATGAAGATGCCCGACTACGTAAACGACAACAACAGGGAAGACATCGAAGAGCTTCTCAGACTGAACGAGGAATTCAAGGCAAGGCTGGACGCTGTCTCATACCAGGATCTCAATGCCGAGATCAAGAAAATGAAACAGGAGCTTGCCGAGAACGAGGCGTTCATGAGGCTTCTCGACGAGGAGAACGAGGACTCCATCGTATACCAGTATGTAGACTGGCAGGAGACCACGTACTGATATACCGGGATCAAACAGAATAACGAAAAATCAGCTCCCGCAGGCTTTTGAAGCCTGGGGAGCTGGTATTTTTCTGCCGTATCATTTGCTATATATCTTTTCGAACGCTTCCAGATAATGCCCGGCGATGAGCCTGTGACCCGTTTCAAACGGATGGATACAGTCCCCGGAAAACATATCCGGCCAGACGTCCGGGCCCACAACGCTTTCTGCGAATATGCCGTCAAGAGGCACGAACGCGTCGGCGAGTTCCGCCGCAAGGCGTCTCGTGACCCTTATCTTTCTGCAGAGATCGTCATAAAAGAGCTGGTTGAATGTGCCATGGTCCACGGTGAACGGTTCCAGCACGATTATCTTTGCCTTCGTCTTTTCCCTGGCCGTCTGCAGGATCTCCCGGTACATCTCTTCGAATTCATTGTCATGGAGATAGCTTTTCGGGTTGAGATAGTACTTCAGACAGTCATTTACTCCTATGAGCACGGAAACGACGTCGGGCTGCAGGTCGATACAGTCCTCCTGCCACCTGCCTGCCAGATCGCATAGCCTGTTGCCGCCGATCCCCCGGTTGATGAACTCAAAATCGAGCTCCGGGTGACTGTTCCGGAGCAGTTCAGCCGCGAATCTCGGATAGCCGTATCCCAGCCCGTCCTCTGTATCGAGACGTGAAGCGTCAGTTATGCTGTCGCCCTGAAAAAGGACCTTCAAGTGCTTCATTCGTGTTCCTCGCTTTCCGTAAGATAGGTGCTGGATGACATGAGCCCGCTGAAGCCGTTCTGCCTCAGGACTTCATATACGGCGACGGCAACGGAGTTCGACAGGTTCAGGCTCCGGAGCCCGTTCAGCATCGGAAGCCTGACACAGCGTTCCAGGTTGGATCTCAGCAGGTCCTCCGGAAGGCCTTTCGTCTCCTTGCCGAAGAACAGGAAAACCGGGCAGCGGTATTCGGCTTCGGTATAGCACCGGGGCGCTTTGGTAGAGAACAGATAGAAATCGCAGCAGGGATTCTTTGAGAAGAAATCCTCAAGGCTGTCGTAGTAAGTTATGTCCAGAAGGTGCCAGTAGTCAAGGCCGGCTCTCTTAAGCTTCCGGTCATCTATCTCGAATCCCATGGGGCGTATTATGTGAAGGGCCGCGCCGGTGGCAGCGCAGGTCCTTGCTATGTTCCCGGTGTTCTGCGGGATCTCCGGCTCGTGCAGCACGATATTGATGTCTTTCACTTAATCGTCACCTCTGTTTTCCGAATCATTATAACCGTAAAACCCTTTTTAGTCAATCAGGGCGAAATCC
>CACZSC010000178.1 GCA_902783755.1 uncultured Ruminococcus sp.
TCAAACAGCGGCATCCTGTTCTTCAACACCCTGTTCGACGAGAATGCGGCCTGCCACTTTGCATTCGGAAACGCCTACCCGGCATGCATAAAGGGCGGTGACGATCTTCCCAAAGACTATCTCGAGGAGAAGGGCCTCAATCTCAGCAGCACCATGCATGAGGATTTCATGGTGGGTACTGCCGATCTCTCCATCATCGCGGAAACGCGGGACGGCAAGACGGTCGAGATATTCAGATACGGTAATTTTGTGATCTAGGATACAGCGGAGGTTAATCATGCCATTCTATCTCGGAAGAAAAGCCATAAGGAAAGTGCCCGGGACGGTCATCAAGGCTGCCCCGATCCCGAAGCCGGAGATAACCGAAGGGTTCGGATCCAGGGAAAAAGCCGGGCAGATATGCAAAGACGCGGGATTCACATCGGCGCTTCTCGTCACGGACGAGACCCTGTTCGGTCTGGGGCTTCACGAAAAGGTTGCCCAGTCCCTCAGGGACAGCGGCATAAAGTTCGGAATATTCCACAGCATCAACTCCGAGCCGACGGTGGATATCGTCGAGGCCGGAAGGCAGGCCGCCGTGAACTGCGGCGTGGACTGCGTCATAGCCCTGGGAGGCGGCTCAGTGCTGGACAGCAGCAAGATAATCGCCGCGGGCGCAAAGCACCCGCATCTTCCCATATCCCATTATCTCCAGAAATTCGTCATAGCGGACGGTGGCACCCTGCCCATGATAAACATACCGAGCACAGCAGGCACAGGCGCAGAATGCACAGTGGGAGCGGTAGTCAAGAACGATCAGGGGACCAAGTCCTCAACCGTCATCATAGGGCTGGACGTGGCCCACGTGATACTTGACAGCGAACTGCTCATAAACGCGCCGAAAAGCGTCACCACCTGGTGCGCTGTGGATGCGCTGAGCCACGGGATGGAGGGCCTTCTCGCCGACGTGAGTTCCTCCGACGAGGATATATTCAAGAGCCGTGAATGCGTCAGGCTTGTCATTGAAAACCTTCCCGTCCTGCTGGATGACCCACAGAATATAGAAGCGAGACAGGCCACACTGCTGGCCGCCCACTACGGCGGCAATGCCATAAACACACAGCTCGCGGGATATGTTCACGCCTTCGCCCATTCCATAGGAGCGCTTTACCATATCCCCCACGGGAAAGCCATCGCCTGGTGTCTGGTCCCGATAATGGAGGCTCAGGAGAACGAACGCTACAATGAACTGGCGGAACTGGCTGTCCACTGCGGCGTCGCAGACGGGGACGATGCCCCTGAAACCGCCTCGGACAAGATGATCCTTGCCATAAAGGATCTTCTCGAAAAGTGCGGCCTCGAACAGGGCTGCGGGCCGCTCAAGGTAACAGATTACGACACCCTTACAGACATGATAAACGCCGACTCCATCAACTACTCGCCTTCAAGGACACTGACTGACAGCGAGATCAGGATGCTGCTCGACCAGATAAGGAGAGGTTACTGACATGACACAGGAAATGATCCATGACATAGTTCTCAGGCAGAGACAGTTCTTCCGCACGGGAAAGACCCTTGACGTGCACTGGAGGATAGAGCAGCTGAAGAAGCTGAAACAGGCGGTCATCGACAACCGCGAGGACCTGCAGAAAGCTCTTTATGAGGACCTGGGCAAGAGTCCCTTCGAAGCCTACCTTGTAGATATCGGCCCTATCATAGTCGAGATCAACGAGATCGTAAAAGGACTGAAGAAATGGGCCCGTCCGGAGCGCCACTACAGCGGCCTCCTGTGCTTCCCAAGCACGAAGACCACCGTTTACAAGATGCCCTACGGCGTATCACTGGTCATAAGCCCGTTCAATTTTCCCATGCTGCTCACTCTGGGAGTCCTGGCGGCAAGCATCTGCGGCGGCAATACCGCCGTCATCAAGACCAGTTCCAAGTCGGCGGCAAGCACTGAGGCCCTGAAAAAGCTCATTGCAAAGACCTTCCCTGAGGAATACGTCACTCTTGTGGACGGAGGGCACGACGTGGCCGACATGTGCCTGGCAGAGCGCTTCGACAAGATATTCTATACCGGATCCCCGGCCGTGGCAAAGCACGTGCTGGCAGAGGCCTCGAAAAATCTCACCTCCGTTGCCCTGGAACTGGGCGGAGAGACCGGAAACTGGTGCATTATAAGGAAGGACGCTGATCTGAAGGACGCAGCCAGGAAGATCGCCTTCTTCAAACTGTGCAACGCGGGCCAGATATGCATAAACATCAATCAGATCGCGGTGGCTGAAGAGGTGGCTGAAGAGTTCCTCTCCGAACTCA
>CACZSC010000179.1 GCA_902783755.1 uncultured Ruminococcus sp.
AGATGTGGATCGATCTGATGTATGGCCCGGATCAGGACCTCATTATTTTCTCCGAAGCTTGTTCCATGCTGGTCTGTCAGAAAACAGAATACTCCTTCTTCGGGACTCTTCCACCCTTTCAGAGCGATCCGGTATTCTTTTATACGGAATTCTTTATTTTTTTGATTCATTGCATATCTTATGGCTTACCGCCTTCCACAAAAAATCCCTGACTTCTGTTCGAAGCCAGGGACTCTCTGCGCACAATTAATTATATTTACGTTTTCTTGCGGCTTCAGACTTTTTTTTGCGGCGAACGCTCGGTTTCTCGTAATGCTCGCGCTTACGGATCTCCTGCTGAATGCCCGCTTTTGCACAGCTTCTCTTAAATCTGCGAAGAGCGCTGTCCAAAGTCTCGTTCTCTTTTACGATCACATTTGACATAGAATCCCACCTAACCTCCCTCCAGTTGCGGATTGTGCCAAGATACAACTGTCTGGGTTCTTGTCCTGCACAAGGTGTATTATATAACAGCTGTTTCTGTTTAGTCAACAGATATTTTTTTTGTAACGGTAAAATCTTGCATCTGTCGTCAGTGCAGCTGCTTTTCAAGAATTCCGGCAACAGTCGCGATACATTCCGGTACTTTTTCCGGAAGTTTTCCGCCGGCCTGAGCCATCCCGGGACGTCCGCCACCGCCGCCGCCTACGATTCCGGCTGCGGCTTTGATCAGATTTCCTGCATGGGCGCCTGCTTTCTGTGCTGACTCGGAAGCCATGGCCAGAAGGCTTACTTTACCGTCCTTGACGGAAGAAAGGAACACGACGCCGCCGGTTTTTTCCCGGAGCTGATCGCCCAGATCGCGGAGCCCGTTCATATCCACGTCATTCACTGCAGAAGCAAGAAGCTTTATGCCTTTTACTTCAACGACCTTGCTCATGATTTCGCCAAGGGAACTCTGGGCAAGTCTGCTCTTCAGGGATTCGTTTTCACTGCGTGAAGCTTTGAGCTCGGCCTGAAGAGAAAGAATTCTGGACGGTACTTCAGAAGAAGAAGTTTTCAGTTCCTTTGCTGCTTCCATGAGAGTTTCTTCCAGTGAATGATAATACTGAAGAACACCGTCTCCGGTAAGCGCTTCGATACGGCGGACACCTGCCGAGATTCCGGATTCGGAAAGGATCTTGAACAGTCTGATCTTTCCGGTGCTCTTTACATGGGTTCCTCCGCAAAGCTCTTTGGAGAAATCTCCCATTGTGACAACACGGACTTCATCTCCGTATTTTTCTCCGAAAAGAGCCATTGCTCCGGTCTTTCTGGCGTCATCAAGGCTCATGACTTCGGTGCTGACCGGAAGATCAAGAGAGATCTCTTCATTTACAAGGTCTTCTGTTTTCTTCAGCTCTTCCGGAGTCATAGCCTGGAAGTGTGAAAAGTCAAAACGCAGCCTGTCAGCGGTGACAAGGGAGCCCTTTTGTTCCACATGCGTTCCAAGAACTGTCTTCAGGGCTTTCTGAAGGAGATGCGTCGCACTGTGATTCTTTTCCGTTGAACGTCTGCGTGATTCGTTGACTTTGAGAGAAACCTTATCGCCAGAGGAAAGGAGGCCGCTCTCAAGAGTTCCTACATGACCGTAGCGTCCGCCGCGGAGATGAATGGTCTCTTCTACGACAAAACGTCCGTCCTCGTTCCAGATCACGCCGGTATCCCCTTCCTGGCCGCCCATTGTGGCGTAGAACGGAGTGGATGCCGTGATGATAGTTCCCTTCTGTCCTTCTGCAAGAGAATCCGTGATCTCATCCGTGGTCGTTAGAACGGTGATCTCCGATTCACCTGTTAATGAATCATAACCGATAAATTCTGTTGTGATGGAAGGATCGATCAGATCATAGACCGTAGCATCAGCCCCCATATAATTTGTCGTCTGGCGTGCATCGCGGGCTCTGGTCCTCTGACGTTCCATTGCTTCATGGAAACCGTTCTCGTCGATCTCATAGCCTTTTTCTTCCAGAATCTCTCTTGTAAGATCAAGCGGGAAGCCATAGGTATCATAAAGCCGGAATGC
>CACZSC010000180.1 GCA_902783755.1 uncultured Ruminococcus sp.
AAACTCACAAATCCGCCTCCGGGAAGGCTGAAATCGTACATTTTGCCGTTCACCGAGTACGAGAAGTCCACTGTATAAATAACGCCATACACGGAAAAAGACTCCGCCGTAAACTCTACAGCAGACGTCTCTTCATTCTGCGGCTCGACAGCATTTGCCTCGATTACTTCCGCGGAAGCAGCGTCATCCGCAAAATGCACAGCGCGGACCTCGGCGTCCGATTGTTGCGCCAGCGGTTCATCGTAAGCAATCTCAACGGACACGCCCGACTCCGGCGTAAACTCCTGATCGCCGTCCATGATCTTAATATCAAAAAAGCGCGCAGCATAACGCGGAAGAGTGTCCTCTTCCGCATAACCCATAGCTTTTTTTGTCTCTTCAAGATAAGTCTTATACTCTTCCGAGTCCTGCGCAATCTCGGACACAGCAAGAGTTGCCCCCTCCGGCACCTTTGATGTCTCATCATAACTGAGAATCACAGTATAATCACTGCCGGCGGCCTTCAGTGTCATGATTTCCGCAGCAGCTTCCTGTTCCGGATACATGTCCCCTGCCCGGTCGACATTCCCCTCATCCGAATGTATAGCCGCCGCCTCGCCTGCGGTTCCTTCT
This sequence comes from uncultured Ruminococcus sp., assembly GCA_902783755.1. Classification (GTDB taxonomy): domain Bacteria; phylum Bacillota; class Clostridia; order Oscillospirales; family CAG-272; genus UMGS1696. The sequence goes on from CACZSC010000180.1 coordinate 613, forward strand.
TCAAGGTACAAGCCCGCCACTTCGTCGGCACGATTCTTTTCGACAGTGATTGCCGGAAGTATCAGCGCATACGTTGTAACAAACGTAACGACTGCCGCCAATGTGGTGACAATGCGCTTCCACTTTTTCATCTTCCTGTGCTTCTGCAATAATTTGCTGAGCAGCATTAATAATCTAGTCATTAATTCAAGTATCCTCGCTGCTAAATAATTGTCTCCAATGAAGTAAATCTCGAATCTGCTTTTGCCCGTCGCCTATTTGGAAATGGGTCCCAATGAAATCAAATCCCGTTTACAGAAGAAATACCCAGACTTGCAGGGTCCAGGCATATCAATCAAATTAACGTATCCACAGTTGAATCGAGGTGTATTTTACACCATATTTCGTGCATTTCCAACTACTTTAATCTTAAGAATATCAAAAGGGAAAGAGGAAAGGCTGATCCCATTTCTGAGACCAACCTCTCATTATACCTGTGTCAAATCAATCTCCGCCTTCTCCACAGCAGTACTCCCGCTCCGAGGATCAGGATGCTGCCGAGGATGTAGAGCAGCCTGGTGCCGGGGCCGCCGGTGTGGGGCAGAACGGCGCCGGGAACATTTTCAGACAGCATTCGCGAAACGGTGCAGAGGCTTGTTCCCGGCACATTATTGTGTTCAAGGCGATTGAACACTGGCAGTTGTTGAATTCTGTGGTCACAATTGGTATCATTATAACAACAGAATGCTTCAGAGGAGGTACCCATATTGACAAGAAAACTTCCGGTTGGAATACAGGATTTCGAAAAACTCAGAACCGAGGGATTCGTTTATGTTGACAAGACAGAGTATGTCTATCACCTTGTGCACAACAACGTGCCCTACTTTCTGAGCCGTCCCCGACGTTTCGGCAAAAGCCTTCTTCTGTCAACAATAAAAGCTTACTGGAAAGGCCGGAAAGAGTTATTTGAAGGTCTGAAAATAGCCGAGCTCGAAGCTGTACACGCCGATGCCTGGAAGTCCTATCCGGTTTTTTATTTTGACTTCAATGGGGTCAATTATCAGGAACAAGGTGCATTGGAGGCAGCACTGGATATACAACTGACAAGATGGGAAAAGGAGTATGGAAAAGGAACCGACAGCATACTCCTCAGTGCCCGCTTTCAGGATCTTCTAATCAATGCAAAAGCCCAAACAGGCCTGAGGAGCATCGTTCTAATCGATGAATATGATAAACCGCTGTTGGACGTTGCGGACAGACCTGATCTGCAGAACCACAACAAAGAAGTGTTTAAAGGCTTTTTCAGCACCCTGAAAAGCTTTGATGAATACCTCCATTTCATTTTCATCACAGGCGTATCCAAGTTTCATAAAGTCAGCATTTTCAGCGATCTGAATCAGCTGAACGATATCTCTCTGGACGAGGACTATGCCGCTATGTGCGGTATTACTCAACATGAACTCAAGCATTATTTTTCATCAGAAATTCAACTTTTGGCCGAGCGGCAGGGTTTATCTGTGAACACCTGCATGGAGATGTTGCAGAAGCAATACGACCGATATCATTTTCATCCGAATAACTGCGGCGTATATAATCCATACAGCCTTTTAAAAGCTTTCTTTTCAAAAGATTTCGGCTCTTACTGGTTCGAAACTGGAAGCCCGACATTTCTGGTAAGGAAACTGCGGGAAAAACGATTCGATGTGAGAAGCCTCACCGACAAAACTATTTATGCGAACGAAGCTGTATTAAAAGACTACACCGGCGACTATCTGGATCCTATTCCTCTGTTGTATCAGACCGGTTACATAACTATTACAGATTTCGATCACAGGAGAAGACGCTATACCTTAGGTTTTCCCAATGAAGAAGTAAAATACGGATTCCTGGAAAGCATGATTCCTTCCTATGTTCCGGCTGCGACTGCCGGAAACAAGTTGGACATTTTTACATTGGATGAGTACATTGAAAATGGTCAATTGGATCAGGTTCGAAATGTTCTGACAGCACTCTTTGCAAATATCACATATTCTCAGGAATCTGATCCGTTTGAACACTACTTTCAATCCGTTATTTATCTGGTGTTTACTTTGCTCGGAAAGTTCTCTTTATGTGAACTGCATACATATTCCGGTCGGATCGATTGCAAAGTGGAAACTGGCAATTACATTTATCTCTTTGAGTTCAAACGTGATGATTCTGCTGAAGCAGCCCTTGATCAAATCGATTCCAAGGACTATGCGCTCCCATTTATAGCGGACTCCAGAAAGCTTTATAAAATAGGAGTTTCCTTCGATTCAGCTTCACGAAAATTAGTTGACTGGAAAGTACGCGAACAATAAGCAACAAAAAGAACGCCCCCAGATCATCTGAAAGCGTTCTTTTTGTTTTATAAATCTCAAGAGACCAGCCTTTTTTCCTTCATAATATGCTGTTTTTCTTTTCTGTCTTAATACCAGCCCAGCTCCTGTCAGGCTTGTAAGTATGATGCCAGGGGCGTAAATCATATCGGTGCCCCGACCAATATGTCACAGTTTCTTTATCATTGCAGATTTTTTATAAAAAGATATTCCGTAGCAGAACACTGTTTTATACCCCTCATCCAGATATTTTGCATATCCTTCGTCCACAATATGCTTTAATGCTGTATTACAGTCTTTTTCCATCTGCGCTTCGTTGTCAGACTTTTTTGTCTCAATAATCATAGCTCTGCGGTTATCCTCATCAAGTATCTGAAGATCCGGCCTTCCAAGTCCCCTCTCCTTATTGGATTCTGTCTCATATCCTCTCCCTACGAACAGGCCGACAATAAAGGCGTGATAATAGTCTTCATGGTAATCCATGTAACTTATCGTTTTCCACAGAAGTTCTGTCATCAGCTCAGAGGCTTTATTCGTGTCCCCCGCCCAGAGAGCAGCCATCAGATTTTCCTGTGCTTCTGTATCCAGAGTATCCTTAAAATACACTACGACCGAGTCCCTGAATATCCCGGCAATCTCCTTGTTCGGTATCTTAAGTGCGACCATATTTCCCTTTGAAGAAGATCCGGCTTTCGTCAGATATCCAGTCATGAGGAGCACACTCCACAGGTTCTGTTCCGTCTCATGGAGAATATCATAGGTCAATTCATCCGAGATAGTCTCTGTGATCGTTCCGCCGTTCATCAATGTCTCAAACTTCCGCTTGACCTTAAATCTGCCGACAAATTCCCGGATTACGCCATTGCTGCTGGTGTTGCGCCAATAATTCTCCGGTTCTGCATTCGAATCATAGAGCAGTGCAGAGACATAATTTACCACATCCCACGGACAATATACAGAGGTATCGCCAAACATATAACCATTATACCAGGATCTGAAAACATCTGAGTGTTCAGACAGCTCTGCCTCCCTCAGCAATTTATCGACCTCAGTCTGTGTAAATCCAAAGTATTCGCCGAACCGATTATCCAGGACCGAATAAGATATAAAGTTGTTTGTCCCGGTGAAAATGCTTTCTTTTGCAATCCGCAGACAACCCGTAATTACAGCAAATTTCAGATACTCATTCGTCTTCAGTGAAATGCTGAGCATGCCTTTGACCAGATCGAGCATCTTATCATAGTAATGATTATGAGAAGTGTTTTTCTCGCTTGCCTTGGAAAGCGGCACATCATATTCGTCAATCAGCAGAATTACCGGCTTTCCATACACTGTATACATCATGCGCATAATGGTTTTCAACGATGATTTCATTGCTGCCGGGGCAACCCTCTTTTCCTTTAATGCAGCAAATGTTGACCTGTCGATTGGATCGACCTTATCATCTTCAAGTACTCCTGAATACCTAAAGCAGAGATCAGACATCACGCCCGAAAGTGAAACATACGCACTCTTGAAGTCCAGGCCTTCCACGTCCTTGAACGATAAAAACAGTACCGGATATTGGTTCATCCATTTGCCGCAGAAGTCTTCATGCTTCAAAATATCCAGTCCTTCAAAGACAGACCTGCTGTCCCGTTCAATATCAAAAAAACTCTCCATCATACTCATATTGAGAGTTTTTCCGAATCGTCGCGGACGGGTAAATAGAGTGACTGCATTATCAGCGTTATGGATAAGATCATAGATTAACTCTGTCTTATCGACGTAATAAGACCCGCTTTTTCTCAGCAAATCAAAATCTTCTCTGCCGACTCCGATCTGTATAGCCATTGTCCGGGCCTCCTCCCAATCTGTAAGTTAAAGAAAATGTCGTATACACTCAATAATACTACCACTTTTACCTCTTATATACAATGTCGGCTCACCGGATAATGGTCTGGAGCCGGGCGGTCCCGAGCGCCCTTCACAAGCGCCGGATCGGCTGCTTTCCACGATTCCCGGCGGGACGGCGACAAGAGCCGGCGCAGGATTGCGGGAGACAGGCGCTGTAGACACGGGCAGTTCTATTGATAATGAGCTTCTTTCTGCGTGCCGGTCCCTATACTGTCATCGTATGCAAAAAAGCCCGGCAGAGTATCATCTCTGTCGAGCTTAGTTTCGATATTTTGAGCGAATATATGATTATAGTTTCTTAATCATCGCCGATTTCCGGAAGAAGGATACGCCATACTTAATGAACTTTTCATATCCCGGCTCCAGGCTTCTGGGATAGCCTTTATCCTCGATCTGTTTCAGTGCCTCATCGCAGTCCGCGCTCATGCTTTCCTGTGATTCTGATTTCTTCGCCTCTATCAGCATGGCCCTGCGGTTTCTGCGGTCCTTTACGAACACATCAAATCGTCCAAGACCACTCTCCTTGTTGGAATCCACCGCATAGCCCAGACCAACAAACAGGCCTGCGAGAAACGCGTGGTAATAATCCTCGTGATAATCCATGTAGCTGATGGTATCCCACAGGAAATCACTGAGCCGTTTCGTCGCCTCCTCAACATCCTCATTCCAGAAAGCTGCCATCAATTCTTTCTGCCTGCTGTTGTCGAGAGTATCGGCAAACAGCTTAGCAACCGTGTCCGCAAAGATTCCCTCGATCTCTCTATTGGGGATCCGGAGTGGCACCCTGCTGTCTCTGACCTTCGGATCAGCCTTGGTCAGATATCCTGTCATCAGCAGGATACTCCACAGGTTCTGCTCCGAGTCGTGCAGAGAGTCATAGGTCAGTTCATCGGATATCGTCACCGTAACGGTGCCCCCGTTCATAATAGACTCGAATTTATCCGGAATGCCCCAGTCATCATTGTGACTCACAAAATCGCGAAGAATTGTATTGCTGCTGGTGTTGCGCCAGTAATTCTTTGGTTCTGCATCCACTCTGCGGACAAGCGCGGAGACATAGCTGACAACATCCCAGGGGCAATAGACCTGACTGTTTCCAAATGCATATCCGTCGTACCATTCACGTATGATGTCAGCTTTATCCAAACAATTGGCAGCTTTCAGAAGATCTGCAACTTCTTTTGTCGTAAAGCCAAAATACTGTGAGAAATCTTCATCCAGCACAGAATAGGACATGAAGTTATTCGTGCCGGTAAAGATGCTCTCCTTCGCAATGCGCAGGCATCCGGTAATGACCGCAAATTTCAGATACTCGTTGGTCTTCAGCGCAATACTGAGCATCCCCTTGATCACATCAAGCATCTGTTCATAATAGCGGTTCTGCGCGTTGTTCTTCTCGCCGGCCTTGGCAAGCGGCAC
>CACZSC010000181.1 GCA_902783755.1 uncultured Ruminococcus sp.
ATGTATATCAGTCGACTACCGACTGTATGGCCTGCTGGTCCGGGTCTCCGGTCTTGGCTTCCGGTTCCTCGTATGAGGAGGCCGAGATCTCTATCTGTTCCCCCGAGTCCTTCCTCAGTACTATTGTGGGCAGTTCCTCTATCTCGGAGATGCCGAAGACTCTCAGGAACTTGACCGTGGTCCTGTAAAGGGCGGGCCTTCCGGGGGCGTCAAGCCTGCCGCACTGCTCGATCAGGTCTTTTTCTATTAGGGCGCCTACCGCATAGGACGAATCGACGCCTCGCACCGCATCCACGTATGCTCTCGTGGTGGGCTGGTTGTAGGCTATGACCGCCAGAGTCTCCATGAGGGACTGGGAAAGGTTCCCGCTCCTCCTCATTCCCAGGGCCGCCTTGATCTGGGCTCCGAACATCTCCCTGGTGCACAGCTGGCATGAGTCGGGGAATCTGGCAAGTATTATGCCCCGGATGAAGGGGGAGTCGTTGTTGTATATCGCTTCCATCTTTTCGACAGTGTCCTTGCATTCCGCCGCGGATATGTTCAGGACTTCCCCCAGCTTCTCGTATGTCAGTGGGTGTCCCGCCGCGAACAGGCATGCCTCTATGATGGATACCCTGTCCTCGAAGGTGTATACGGTCTCGTCGGTAAAGCTTATCTGTTCGGTGTTTTCCATTACTGCCTCGAAATATCAATAGGATTCAAGCTCTTCATCCGTAACCTCAAAGTCCTCTTTGAGAAGGATGATCTTGAGATGGGTCGCCACGTCGGTGACGCCCGTTTCGGAATCCTCAGTCTCCTCCACCGCCACGGTGTGGGACTTCAGGAGCTCCAGTATGCTTATGAATTTCGCGATCACTTCCTGCCGGTTGGCGGAGGAGCGGAAATATGTGTCGAGATATACCTCCCCGGATTTCAGATCCCGCACCAGGTCCCTTATGACGTCCTGCACCGGGATCCTGGGGGCATTCACTATCACGTCGAAATCCTTGTGAAGGGTCTTCTCGGAAAGGTCCGCCTCCTTCAGCACCCTTGAAAGGGCCTGCATGAGAAGCTCCGTGGACTGATCCCTGACGAAGGTCCTGTCTGGGGAGATGTCGTCCGTCTCCTTGGCCATCCTGGAGCCGAACCTTGCGTACAGGTCGGCCAGCTCCGCCGCTGCCAGCTTCGTTTTCTGGTACTCGATGATGGCGTCCACAAGGGGCTTCCTCGGGTCTTCGTCCTTCTCGGGGTCCCTCGGCAGCAGCATCCGGCTCTTTATGAGCATCAGCTCGCTGGCCATGTAGAGGAAGTCGCAGGCCAGTTCCACGTTGGCTTCGGCGGCCCGGTCCATGTAGTCCATGTACTGGGCGCAGAGGATGTCTATCGGGATGTCCTCTATATTCAGTTTGTTCTTTTCAACGAGGCTCACCAGAAGGTCCAGGGGGCCCTCGAAAGTCTCGAGCTTGTAGCTTATGGTGTCCATGTTTCCTGATTTTATCCGATATTTATGACTGTTTTGTTATAGCCCGAATACGAGGTAAACGAGATCCAGTATCCTTTCAGCCACCCAGCTGATGGCGATCGACAGAGGTGTCGAGAGGAGACCGGTGGCCAGGAGGATGATGAACCCGAGATAGATGTAGCGCTCGTACTTCATCAGCCAGAAGTATGCCTTGTTCGGGAGGAACATGCCCAGTATCCTGGATCCGTCCAGGGGATTGATGGGTATCAGGTTGAATATGGTGAGTGCCAGGTTCAGCGTGAACAGAGTCGACAGGAACTGGATCAGCATATACGCGATACTGAAGTCGGCGGGCTGGATCTTTATCCCGGTGTCAAGGAATATCTTGTATGTCCCTCCGAGGATGAACGCCGTTATGACGGCGATGATCAGATTGGTCGCCGGACCTGCGGCAGCTATGAGAGCCATGTCCCGTCTCGGGTGCTTGAGCCTCCTCATATCCACCGGCACAGGTTTGGCCCACCCGAATCCCAGGAGCAGCATGCATATGCCGCCTATGATGTCGAAGTGCTTTATTGGGTTCAGGGTCAGGCGCCCCGCGTATCTCGCCGTGTCGTCCCCGAGCTTGTCCGCCACGAAAGCGTGGGCGCATTCATGGAAGCTTATGGCGATTATGATGCACGGGATCCTGAGCAGCAGGGATATGAGCCCGTCCACAGTGAACAGGGACTGGATGTAACTTACAATGCCCATCGATAATCTCCTTGGGTTAAATATCTCTTGAAAGAAGATCCGTGAAGGTCTCTCTCCTCACCGCACAGAAGGTCCTTTCGGACGATACCTCGATGACGGGAGGCCTGGGGATCCGGTTGTAGTTGGATGCCATGGAGAAGTTGTAGGCGCCGGTCACCAGCACCGCTATGATGTCTCCTCTCCGGGGTTTTGCTATCTTTATCCCTTCGGCCAGAAGGTCGCCGCTCTCGCAGCATCTTCCGCCCAGGGTGCATTCGAAATCAGCGGGCTCTGACGCCTTTGAGGCGTTGATCACGGTGTATTCCGCCTGGTAGAGTGCGTATCTCGGGTTGTCGGGCATTCCGCCGTCCACTGAAACATAGTTTCTGAACCCGGGTATCTCCTTCACGCTGCCGCAGGTGTAGAGGGTTACGCCGGCCGCCGCCACAACGGAACGCCCCGGTTCCATGAATATGGCGGGTTTCTTCACACCGGTCTCGCGGCACATCTCGTCTATCTTCCCGCCGAGAGCCTTTATGTTGGCTTCGTAGTCGATCACGGGATCCCTTTCGGTATATCTTACGCCGAAGCCTCCGCCTATGTTGAGCATCTCCGCCTCATATCCGGTCCTGTCGCGGACTTCCTTTATGAAGCCGAGCATTATGGAGCAGGCGTCCGCGAAGGGATCGATCTCGAATATCTGGGATCCCACGTGGCAGTGGAAGCCCTTAAGGTGTATCCTTTTCTTTGAAAGGGCGAGCTCGGTGATCTCCATTGCCTGGCCTGTCCCGATGGCGGTACCGAACTTCGAGTCTATGCTGCCTGTCGATATCTTTTTGTGTGTATGAGGGTCGATCCCCGGGGCCAGTCTCAGCAGGATGTCCGCATCCATCGAGCACTCGCCGCAGATCCTTTCGAGAGCTTCCAGCTCGTCG
>CACZSC010000182.1 GCA_902783755.1 uncultured Ruminococcus sp.
CTGTTTGGCACAGTTGGCCTGGAATGCGGGAAGCAGGGAGCCCTTGAAACGGTCGGAATAGCCGATGATGCCGACATTGACCCTGTCATTGGCCCCGATTATCCTTTTGTAGCTTGCGGCGCTCATTCCCTTGCCGCCGATCATGATTCCTGCCGCGGTAGCGAATCCTGCCTTCTTGAGAAAGTCTCTTCTGTCCATAAAGCTGACGATTAAAGATTAAATGAATTAGACCATAACAAACTTATGAAAAATATTCCGTTGCTGCAACTAAAAGGATGTAAAAGCAAGTATATGGATGATTGCGAATAAGCAGAGCCGATATTTTTTGCTACCTTTGCATCTATTATACGCAAAACTCAAATAATTGAACATAGATTTATGAATCGAGTCGTTATTACCGGATTGGGAATATATTCATGCCTTGGAAAAAGCCTGGATGAAGTAAGGTACGCTCTCTACAACGGCGTCTCCGGGATTGTGATCGATCCGGTCCGCAAGGAAATGGGATTCCGTTCAGCCCTCACCGCGCAGCTCGAAGACCCCGACCTGAAAGGGGAACTCCCCCGGTCGCAAAGGGTCTATATGCCCCAGCAGGCAAAATTCGCCTACTGCGCCACGAGAGACGCACTCAAGGACGCCGGTGTGGACGCAGACTATCTATCCGCCCATGAAGTGGGTCTCCTTTACGGGAACGACAGTTCAACCGTTCCGGTGGTAAAGGCCATCGACACCATCAGGGAAAAGAAAGATACGACGATGTGCGGGGCCGGAGCCATTTTCCAGTCCATGAATTCCACGGTCACTATGAACCTGGACTGCATCTTCAAGCTCAGGGGAATCAACCTCACGATATCCGGAGCCTGCGCCAGCGGTTCCCACGCCATCGGGCTCGGGGCCCTGCTCATCAGGGACGGTCTCCAGGAAATGGTGGTATGCGGCGGCGCCCAGGAAGTCAATCCCTATTGCGTCTGTTCTTTCGACGGCATTTCCGCCTTTTCCGTCCGCGAGGATGAACCGACGAAGGCTTCCCGTCCTTTTGACAGGGACCGCGACGGCCTCGTACCCGGAGGCGGGGCGGCCACAGTGATTATAGAGAGCTATGATTCCGCCGTCCGCCGCGGAGCGCATATCTATGCCGAAGTCCTCGGACACGGCTTCTCCGGCAACGGCGACCATATTTCCTCTCCCAATGTAGACGGCCCGGTCCGTTCCCTCGAAATGGCCCTGCGCAACGCCGGCATTTCAAAGGATGAGATCGGCTACATAAACGCGCACGCAACGTCCACCCACGTCGGTGACGCCAACGAAGCCAAGGCCATATATCAGGTATTCGGCGGGCCCAACATACCTGTCACGAGCACCAAGAGCCAGACGGGACATGAGATGTGGATGGCAGGAGCAAGCGAGATCATATATTCATTGCTCATGATGAAGAACGACTTCATTGCAGGCAACCTGAATTTCGAAAATCCTGACGAAGATTCCGGCAAGCTGTACATCCCGACGGAAAGGATTGACCGGCATTTCGACATCTTCCTCTCCAACTCCTTCGGATTCGGAGGCACCAATTCCACATTGATCGTCAAAAATCTGTAACAGCCGGAAATGACCAGCGACATCGACATCCGCAAGCTCATTCCGCAGAGGGAGCCAATCCTTATGGTGGACTCCCTCACCTCTTACAGCCCGGAAGAAGCCCGGACGGAATTCACAGTTACCGAAGGCAACATATTCGTCAGGGACGGCGTCTTCCAGGAGCCGGGAATCATCGAACACGCGGCCCAGTCGGCGGCGGCATGGGGAGGTTACCCCTTTTTCGTCGAAGGACGCGACCCCGTTCCGGGATTCATCGGTGAAATCAAAGACTATTCAATACTCTTGAAACCCAGGGCCGGGGCTGTCCTGAAGACCACCCTGAAAGTCCTCGGCACGGCTGCCGGCACCACCCTGATGCTTGCCGAAACGATGTCAGGAGAAGAGACGGTGGCACAAGGACGAATCAAAATCCACATGGAGGAGAAGTGATGGATAATCTGGAAGAAATAGTCCGGGTCAGGGTGCGGTTTTCCGAAGTGGACCCCATAAGGATGGTCTGGCACGGGAATTACGTGAAGTATATGGAAGATGCGAGGGAGGCTTTCGGGCTCCGCTACGGCATCAGCTACATGGACATCTTCAACAGCGGATACTATGCCCCCGTGTATGACATGCACATGCGTTTCTCAAAGCCGGCCACCGTGGACGACGTCCTGCTGGTGAAGATCCGCTATCGCCGCTCCATCGGGGCAAAGCTGGTCTTCGACTATGAAATAAGGCGGGAAAGCGATGGCGAGCTCATGCTGGAGGCCACGACAATACAGCTGTTCACCACCATGGACGGACAGCTGGAAGTAAATGAACCTGAATTCTTCCGGAGATGGAAAAGGAAGCTCGTACCTGATTTCTACTCCGTGCTTTCGTCGGAAAAAGACGACGCCGGCGGCGTTTACCGGGTCTCGATAAACGAAGGCTGCCATGTGTACAAGGGACATTTCCCGCAGGAGCCGGTCAGCCCGGGAGTCTGCCTGGTGGAGATGGTCAAGGAATGTGCCGAGGACTGGCTGGACAGACCGGTATTCATAGGGAAAATCAAGCGCTGCCGCTTCTCGAACAAGATTTCCCCCAAGGCGGTGCCAGAGGCCGACGTGGTCGTTTCCCTTACTCCGCCGGACGGAGACGGGACTACCGTCCTCCAGGGAAAAATAGTCTCGGAAGATACTGAATACATGTCCATTACCTGCAATCTCATTCTCGGATGAAAGACAGCGTCGCAATCATAGGAGGGGGCCTC
>CACZSC010000183.1 GCA_902783755.1 uncultured Ruminococcus sp.
ATCTGGGCCGCCCCGGCAGGAAACGAATGCTATGACAACTACATACTGTTCAACAAGGCAGACAGGCTGATCACCAACTGGGGAGTCAGGCCGGAAAACATCGAAAAGTATGTAGTGCAGTTTTCCGGTGACAGTGTTTCCGTTGATTACAGCCAGATGGAGACATATTCCTCCAAGAGAGATAAGATCTCTGTAGAGGAAGCGATCGAGAGAGCTGCCGGCGTGGCCGACATGGACCTCGCTTCGTTCAGAACGATCGGAAGAGTGACGCACTAGAAAACAGATCCATATCTTTTGCGGAAGGAGGGAAATGATGGTAGAGATCACCGGGGTGCTTCCCCATTCAAGAGCTGAAAAAGCCGGGATAAAAGCCGGTGACATACTGCTGGAGATAAACTCCTTCCCTATCCGCGACGTACTTGACTACAGGTTCAGGCTTGCCGAGAGAACGGTTGTGCTTAAGCTACACCGCGGTCCTGAGCTGCTTGACGTCAAGATCCGCAAGGACACTTATGACGACATCGGGCTGGAGTTCGGCACTCCCCTGATGGACAAAAAGCACAGATGCGAGAACGCATGCGTGTTCTGCTTCATAGACCAGAACCCCAAGGGCATGCGGGACACCATATACTTCAAGGACGACGACAGCAGGCTATCGTTCCTCCACGGCAACTATATTACCCTGACGAACCTTCACAAGGAGGACATCGACAGGATAATCGAGATGCACATCTCCCCCGTGAACATATCGGTCCATACGACGAACCCAGAGCTCAGGGTGAAGATGATGAAGAACAGAAGGTCCGGACAGGTCCTGGAGTATCTCGACATGCTGTATGAAGCCGGGACCCTCATGAGGGGCCAGATAGTACTGTGCAGGGACCTGAACGACGGCGAGGAGCTTGAGAGGACCATGAGGGATCTCTCGGAGTACTGGCCGGTCATGGACAGCGTCTCGATAGTTCCCTGCGGCCTTACGGCCCACAGGGAGGGACTGTACCACATAGATCCATTCTCCCCTGAGGAATGCCGTCAGGTCATCAAACAGGTGGAAAAGTTCAATGAAGGATTCGGCAATACCATGTTCTTCGCGTCGGACGAGTTCTACGTGAAAGGCGGCGTGGACCTGCCGGACAATGACTATTACGGCGAATACGCCCAGATCGAGAACGGCGTGGGGCTTCTGACTTCCTTCGGGACAGAGTTCACGGACGCGCTCTCGAATCTTGAGGAGTCGGATTTCGGGGGTGAACGGAAGGTGTCCGTCGCCACCGGAGAGGCGGCATACGGCTTCATCTCAAAGCTCGTTGCGGAAGCAGAAAAGAAATTCCCGGGCTTCAGCTGCACCGTGTATCCCGTGAAGAACGAGTTCTTCGGCGGCGAGGTCACGGTGTCGGGGCTCCTGACCGGCGGCGACATACTGAAACAGCTCATGGGAAAGGATCTCGGAGAGGTGCTGTTCCTGCCGAGAACGTCCCTGAGGGCTGAAGGAGACCTGTTCCTTGACGACATGTCCCCGGCGGAGCTCGAGGAGGGACTGGGAACGGAGATCGCGTTCAACGACAATGACGGCGCGGATTTCCTGTACAATTTACTAGGAATATAAGAAAAAAGTGGGTGATGAACAATGGCAAAACCCGTAGTGGCAATAGTAGGCAGGCCGAACGTAGGCAAGTCTACCCTTTTCAATAAACTCATCGGCGAGCGGAGAGCCATCGTCGAAGACACTCCCGGCGTGACACGTGACAGGATTTACGGCGAGGTGGAATGGAGAGGAAAGATCCTTACCGTCATCGACACGGGCGGCATCGAGCCGAAGACCGACGATATAATCCTGAAGAAGATGCGCCAGCAGGCCCAGATAGCCATAGAGACCGCAGACGTTATAATATTCATGTGCGACATACGGACAGGGCTGCTGGCCGACGACATGGATATCGCCATAATGCTGAAGAAAAGCGGAAAGCCCGTGGTGCCGGTCATAAACAAGGCTGACAGGATAGGCGACGTGGCTCCCGAATTCTATGAGTTCTATGAACTTGGATTCGATATCGATCCCATAGCCATCTCCTCCCTTCACGGCAGCGGTTCCGGAGACGTTCTTGACGCGGTCCTGGAGGCCCTGCCGGATTTCGAGGCTGAGGAGAAGGACGAGGATATCATATCCGTGGCTGTGATCGGAAAGCCCAACGCCGGCAAATCCTCCTTGGTGAACAAGATACTGGGGGATGAGAGATGCATCGTGTCAGACATGCCCGGTACCACCAGGGACGCCATAGACACATATTTCGAGAACGCCCACGGCAAATACAACTTCATAGACACGGCGGGCATCAGGAGAAGCTCCAGGGTCGAGGACAGGATCGAGAAAGTCAGCGTCCTGAGGGCAAAGATGGCTGTCGACAGAGCCGATGTGTGCCTCATAATGATAGATGCATCGGAAGGGATAACCGAGCAGGACGAGAAGATAGCCGGCATCGCCCATGAGGCCGGGAAGGCTTCGATCATATGCCTCAACAAGTGGGATTCCATAGAAAAGGACAATTCCACCACCAACGAGATGACGAAGGACGTGTACACGCATCTTTCGTACATGGAATACGCTCCGCTGATGTTCATATCGGCCAAGACCGGCCAGAGGGTGGACAAGCTTTTCGAGCAGATAAACTACGTGAACCTCCAGTCGAAGATGAGGGTGTCCACAGGCATGCTTAACGACGTGCTGGCAGACGCAGTCCAGAGAGTCCAGCCGCCGTCAGACAAAGGCAGAAGGCTCAAGATCTACTACATGACCCAGACATCCGTCGCTCCGCCGACCTTCGTCATATTCTGCAACAACGCGGAACTGTTCCATTTCTCCTACCAGAGATACATCGAGAACCAGATTCGCCAGACCTTCGGGTTCAGGGGCACTCCGATAAAGATGATAATCCGCCAGAAAGGCGAGAACGAAGACAATTTCTAGGGGTGGAAAATGCTTTTACTTACTCTTCTGTTTGAAAACTCCGCCAATGTCGGCATGAACGGGCCCATGAACGTGTGGTTCCCCGGGATGCCCATGGTCGTGCATATCGTGATCTGGGTGCTGACGCTTCTCGCGGCGTACTTACTCGGCGGTTTCAACACCGCGATCGTCCTTTCGAAAAAAATGTACTCCGAAGACGTGAGGGACTACGGCAGCGGGAATGCCGGATTCACCAATATGATGAGGACCTACGGCAAGAAGGCAGCCATGCTGACGATGCTGGGGGATTTTCTGAAGACCGTCATAGCCATCATGCTGGGCTGGTTCTTCCTCGGATATCACGGAGCGTACTTCGCAGCCCTGGCATGCATGATCGGGCATATCTTCCCGATAATGTACAAGGGTAAGGGAGGCAAGGGAGTCATGTGCTTCGCGACCGCCCTGCTGACGCTGGATTTCAGGATGTTCCTCATAGAATTCGCGCTCTTCGTCCTCATAGTCCTCATATCCAAATACATCTCCCTGGGATCCGTCATATGCGCCATGACCACTCCCCTGTTCTTTTACAGGATGGGAATTCTGGGTCAGAAGTTCGGGATCATAACCCTTACGATGATCGCCATGGCGATACTGATAGTATTCAAGCACGCAGGCAATCTCAAACGGATCTCCCAGGGCAAGGAGAACAAATTCTCCTTCAAGAAATCAAAGAAAAAAGAAGAGACCGCAGATGCGGCCGGAGATGCTGAAGGAGCCGGACAGGACGGCGCCGCAGAGGAA
>CACZSC010000184.1 GCA_902783755.1 uncultured Ruminococcus sp.
GCTGTCACGGCGTTGCCGGGCATCTGGAACGTGATGGTCTTCTGTGTCGGGTCGGATACAGAGACGCCTGTGAGAGTCCAGCCACTGAATATGTACCCGACGGCCGGGCTTGCGGTCAGCTCGACGGTCTCGCCGGCAGCGTATGTGCCGCCGCCGCTTGCGGTACCGCCTGTGGTGTATGTCACGCTGACGTCGTTCCCGTCAAGACCCAGGGCCAGGACGGATGAGAGGTAAGCGCCTGTCGATACTTCATATTTGGCTTCGATGAAACCTCTTGAGAACGGATCGCAGTTCAGGATGCCTGAAGGATCCACTGTAATGTCTCCCTCAGCTGTAAATGCGTTCCAGCGTACGAGATCAGGATCCAGGGCGAACTGTGCGCCTCCTGAGGTCACGGCCATCAGGGTCAGCTGCATGTCGTTGACGCCGGTCTCGGTTGAGATGCCGCCGTCGGAAGGCACGCTGTTGCCGGCCTTTATGACTATATCTGTCATGGTGCCGAGTCCGGGATGGCTCACCTGGATCTCAGCCGGTGCCGTGGAGTTGCCGTTGGCGTCCACTGCCCAGATGCTGAGGGTGTGGACAGCTGCGTCGTTATATCCGGGGATGGACACTGTCTGTGTGAACAGGTCGTCCGTGTCGGTCACGGGCGTGAAGCTCGTAGCGGCTGCTCCGTCGATGCTCACCCATACCGTTGCCCCGGGATCGGTGATACCGGTGATAGTAACGGTGCCGTCGCTGTTGAACGGGCTTCCGCTGAGAGGACTGCTGAGGAGCAGCCTCGGCGGTGTGGTATCCACATTGAATGAATACTCAGCCGCGAAGCCGTCGCCGTCGTCAGCCTTTCCTGTGATGGTGAGCTGGTGTCCGCCTTCCGTCAGTCCGGTGAGGGCTATAGCAGCCGACGTGCCGGTGAAGGTTCCCATAGGCAGGCTCGAAGCATCATCGGGCTTGGTGGAATTCCAGAGTTTGTTTCCGTCGAGTGTCCATGTGCCGGTCACGTTCTCGCTGAACGTTGCGGTGAATGTAAGGTCACTTCCCGTGAATGTCGGGGTCTCGTCGGTGTCAGACATGTCGGCGATGCTCTTCAGTACTTCAGTGCCCTTCTTCAGGGTGACATCCGGCGTCTCTGCATGAGGCATGCCTGAGGTGTCCGTGTAGACGTATTCGTCTCCGAGCAGGGCCATATCATTTCCGTCGTAATCCTGGACCACGTTGTACGGAGTCACTGTCAGACGGTAATGCTTTCCTTCTTCCAGGCCTACGGTCACTCTCTCGGTCTCGGAACTGGGATCTTCCGGATCCTGGCGGGTCGTCATGGTGTATACGCCGCCGACCTCGAATGTGGTGGCTCCGGATTCAGCCTTGTCGAAGAGCATATCCGCGAACTGGGTGGGCGTGCCGTCTTCATTGTATACGGATACTACATAACCCTTAGTATTGGCGTCGGTCGTTGCCGGCACCGTCACCTGGTACTTGTAGTCTCCGGCGTGGGTCACTGCGGGAGTGCCTATGGCGGCGGGGGAATTCGGGTTGGTATAGTGGAAGGTGCTGCTGCTCCATACCACTCCGTTGATCTGCTCATCCTTGCTGTACACAGCGCGGAGATAGTAGTCTCCGGTGGGCAGATCTGCCGGGATCTCAACCTCGGCGGGGTTGTAGTACGGAGAGACCGAATCGAGCGGTATACCCTTTTCAAGGGGATCGCTGTTGGTCTCGGTCAGATAGAGGGAGATGTTGTCGAGGTCGTAGGTGTTGATGCCAGTCCACGACACGTCGAATATAGGGTCTCCCCAGTAATCGGTCCCTTCAGCAATGCTCACGGAATCGAGTTTCGGAAGCGCGTGTACGTTGTACAGCACCACGTCCGCTTCGGATGTTCCGGTGGAGAGGTACCAGTCCTCGCCGAACTGGGAATCGCTCGTAAGAGTGAATCCGAAGGTGCCGAGTCCCGTGTCGCTGTTGTATGTGATGTTCGCGTTCGCGTTTGCGTTTGCTGCGATGATCGGGGCGATCTCAGCCTCGTAGGCTTCGTCCGTCTCGCTGTCGGTCTGCTTGCGCACGATCTGGGCGAATGTCAGTGGCAGGGCGGTCCCTGTGTTGTCATCCTTGGAGTTTACCCAGAAACTCTGTGCCTTGGCTTTTGCATCATCCAGGCTGGTTGCCGGGAAGTTGACCTGCACTATGGTCGACGCATTGTCAGAATCATATGTTCCAAGGTTGAACTTGTGCTTGGTCTTGTCCGCTGTGGACCAGACGCCTCTCTCGCCTGAAGCCAGGAGCTTCAGATCGCCGTCGGACAGGATCTGGGCGCCTTCCGGCGGATCCAGGTTGGTTCCGATGTGCGCATAGAGGTAGCGGTCTTCCTTCTCGTCATAGGCAATCGGGATGTCTTCGCTCCTGCCGTCATATCCTTCGAGCTTCAGAAGGGAAGGATAGCTGGGCTGGGCGTAGTTGCCGCCCGTTCCGAAGTGGACGCCGCTCTCGCCCCAGAAGTAGGTGATGCCGAGAGTTATCTTGAGCACTTCGAGAGCGCCCCAGATCTTTTCGGTACCGATACCGATGTCAGCTCCGATGAGGGTCATTCCGCCTACCAGGGGAACTGATTCCGGGACGCACAGACGCGCCCGGGCGAACATCTCGAATACCCATTTGTTGGATGACTTCTGGTCCAGGACGATGTATCCGTTGCCGCAGATGGTCTTTTCGAACATGTCCACGTAAATGGTGGCCTGGAGTTTCACCTTGGGATACCACTGGAGCCCCAGAGTCACGCTCTTCAGGACCGTGATGGTCTCAAGGATCTTGATGTCCGTAGCCGAGAAGCTGATGCCGGTCAGTGAAAGCTCCAGCTTGCACATGCCGTCCAGGATCTGGACTATGCTGAAGCTTGCCGCCAGGATTAGTTTCAGCGGCGGAAGTCCGGACGTCATGAAGATCGTATCGTAGATATTTGAGATACCGCCTCCTGCTCCGGTCAGCCATACGACGCCTGCGCAGTCCAGATTGACGCCCGGCTTGAATCCGCCCATGAAGAAGTAGATCTCGTCGGGGATCGGGATATTGTCCTTGCTCTTGAAGCTCAGCTTGGCTTCGAGCTTGAAGCTTGTGAGCTTCATTGAACCTTCAAGGCTGAAGGCCCAGTCGTTGATTGTGTTGATCGAGAGCTTGCCGGAGATGCTGGGCAGTCCCTCTATCATGTTCTTGATGGCGACCTCCACCGTGAAGTTGAGGCCTATGAACCCTTCGCCGCATCCGAAGAGGATGTCGGGGACCATGACGGAGGCTTTGACTCCCTTGTCCTTCTCACCGGATTTGTCTTCATCGTTCATATCGATGTTGGTGAGCTTCTCAAATCTGGAGCCGTGGTAGGCGTACTGGTATATGCTGGCGCCTCTCCAGTCGGTCCACAGTTCCTTCATCCTTCCGAAGTAGCTGGCGGTCCCCTCGTCCGTGTCGTCATCATCCGGGGATCTCATGAAGCTCAGGCTCAGTGATGCGGAGAATCCGATCACGCGGCCTATCTCCTTGTCGCCGTCCTTCATGACTCCGAACTGGCCGTACGCCAGCTTGAAGATCATGCCTGCGAGCGTCTGCGCGTAGCCGTAGACGTTCGGCCAGATCAGGGTGATTGGATCTGCTGTTGAGTTCTTGTTGGTGCGGTTGCCGTTCTTGTCATATGTGATCAGCGAGAAATCATCGCCCTGCTCGAGTTTGGTAAGGGCCGCTTTGCCGGTCCATACCGAGGAGCGTTCCACGCTGGTATACAGGTCGCCGTCGAATTCGCACAGGATGGCGGACTCTTTTGCGAAGGCCTCGCCTTTGGCGTAGTCCTCATAGTATACCGACATGGTGCCGCCCTCGAAGTCGAGACAGTTGTTGATCGTTATCGTGTTGTCGACATGGGTCTCACGCGTGCTGCTGTCAACGGTCTTCTTGCTGACCGCGGTGTAGTACCGGTAACCGGTCACGGCTCCGGTGCTGTCGGTTATCTTGTAGCGTTTGTCTCCGACGAACGCGCCGCGGAACACGAGAAGGATCTCCTTGTAGGTCTCGCCGGCATACGGGCCTTCCTTGGCTGCGAATTTCTGGAAGTCCGCCTCGTCCTTGAACGCCAGCAGTGAGTACCTCACGGGATTGTCCGTTGATGCGAATACTCCGTATTTGACTGCGGCAAGGACGCCGTAGCTGTCGTTTCGGTATTTCGGGTCGTCGGAAACGGAGAACTTCAGTACTTCTGCGGTCTGGGTCTTGAATTCCTTCGTGACTATGTTCTGTGAGACCGCATCGTCTGTCCATCTCAGTTCTATCCTGCAGGGACCCACAGGCAACTTGACGGTGTCGTCGAGGACCAGATCCGCTACGCCGTCGCTGAACGTTATCAGGTTCGTGGGGATCTTGGCCTCCTTCTTGCCGTCCTCAGTGACTGCATACACCTCGCACTTGCCGGAGAGGAGCGCGTTCTCGAAAAGATCCGCCCTCGCGGCTGCGGCATACAGATGCCGTGTTCCCTCGGAATATACTATCTTCGGGCTCATGGAGTTGAAGTGCACTACCGGGACGTTTCCGTCGGCGCCGGGTATCAGGATATAAATGACCTTCTGCCCCAGCAGATTTTCCTGTACGAGCTCCCCGTTGCTGGTGTTGTTGTACACCGACACCGTGATACGCTCGTAGGAAGCTTCAGCCTGGAGCGCTGCCTGGAAGTATACCGTCTTCTCGATGCTGCTGTTCTGAAGGAAATTCCTGTATGAGATCGTCAGCGGGTCTATGCTGTCGTATTCCAGGCCCGCAACAGCCTCACCGTTCTCGTTCAGGGGACGCAGCCCGGAAGTACTGGAGATTGCCATCAGGACGTTTGAGAAATCCTGTGACGTGTCGCTGACGTAGTTCTCGGCGCTGATGCGTACCGCGAAGTCCGCGGAGCCGATCATGCCGGCTTCCTTGACGAAGGCGGTCTTGTCGGCAGTGAGGTTCAGTCTCATGGGTGAGGTGGTGTTCACTGCCACGCTCTGGCTTATGTCCACCTTCGCGTTCGAGTACACGCCGTAGTACAGCGTCACGGGACTGCTGGTGTTCATTTCATAGTACAGAGCGCAGGCGGAGTCCGCCGTCAGATATTCGTTTATAGTATTGGTGAAATTCAGCGTGGTGTTCGGTGCGAAGTTGAACAGGGTGGATGACAGGTTGTTCCAGTGTCCTATGGAGACCTGGTACGGCGTGGATATCATCCGTGCCACCACCGCCGGATCGGCGATGTCGTCCACCGCGTAGAACGCGCTTATCTCGAGCGGATCCGTGAGGGTCTGCTCGGTCTGGAGAGTGCTGACCAGGGTCCCGCCGTTGATCTGGTAATAGGCGTAATCCTGGCTGCCGAGGCATGTGTCTAGCAGGACGCGGGCCTTAACAGGCTCGCTGGTCCCGCTGTATGCCAGGCTGATGGAGACCATGCCGTGTTCGTCGGCGTTCTCCGTGGCGAGAGTCAGGGTCTCGGTGAAGGTTATCCCGTCCACACCCCAGGTGGCCGTGATGTTCTCACCGTTCTTGCTGACATTGACTCCGGTGGACGTGGGGTACGTGCCGCCGAATATGTAGTCCTTTGCCGAACCGCCTTCTCCCACGCGGAACGATACGAACGAAGTATCATACTGTCCGTTGTGGTACAGGAGGTTCTTGTTGTTGTCGGATTTCTTGAGCCGGTTTCCTTCCACGGTGGAAATGAGGAAGCCGCCGTTTTCTCTTGAAACATCAACCTTGATGTATCCGTCGTCCAGGGAGTATACCGGCACTACTGCCGAGAACACGCTTGCCGGAACGATCGGCAGGATGAGCGCAAGACAGAGGAAGAAGCTCAGTAAACGTTTCGTTGCTTTCATTTTCGTCACCTCCTCATTTCTCAATGTATACAATCGTGATGTAGCTTACACGGGACTGCGTCAGTATGTACAGCGTGTAGAACCCTTCGCCGGTCAGATCGAACGTTCCGTCAACGTTCACGCCTATGCTGTCGTTTACGTATTTCATCTGTCCGACGGTCCAGATGCCTCTGATGAGCTTGATCTTGTAGGGCTCATTTGCGATGCCAAGGTTTCCGACTTCCAGAGTGTGGGTGCCGGCCTTCATGCCCACGGTGCCGTTGTAGTCCGTGAGCTTGCCGTCGATCTTGATCTCGGGAAGCAACTTGCTCACTACCCGCACATAACGTGTTGCGGTGCCTTCATGTCCCGTGGAATCAGTGACCGTGTACGGCACCTCGTAGATACCTGCGTTTCCGAGGTCCACGCCCGAGATGTCATAAGTAAGAGTGCCTGTCAGGGTGGCGAGGCTGTCCACGTTGTCCCAGAGGAATATGGTATCGGGATCGTAATTCAGCAGCGCTCTCAGCTCCGTCTCTGAGCTGTCCTCGCGCAGCGACACTGTGCTCGTCGCGAAGCGGACCGTGGGAAGCGTGAGGTCGATGCTGCTTATGGAGAACGTCAGCGACGTCTCGTTTCCTGCCGTATCCGTTACAGTCACGGAGTAGTTTCCGTTGACCTTAACTGTGAGCGGCACTTTATAGTACTTGACGCCGTCTGTTCCGGTCTCCTCGGTCATGGTGCCTATGGCCACGTTCGTTGTGTCGTCGACTCTGACTGAGTCTATGCCGCTCTTTTCGTCGATGCGGACGTTCACCGTGATCGGGTTGGCGGTGTAATGAGGCAGGCTGTCCTCATCGATGATGCTGATCACCGGAGCCGCGCTGTCGACGACGGTCTGATAGTCGACAGGAGGTGAGATCTGTAATTCGTTAGGCCGTGAACCGTGCATGTTGTTTCCGGCCTTGTCCATCGCCACTGCTGTGTATTCACGGTTCTCGTAGGAGATGTACGAGAAGACTTCGCCCTTTCGGATGAGTTTGGTCGGATCGGCGAAATCACCGTTTACGAGATATGTGTCCTCGTTGAATTTCAGCTCGACTTCGAATCCGTACGGAACGGGATACGGATCGCCGTTGTCTTTCAGACGGTATAGGTAATCTATATTACCGTCTTCTATATCCGGCGGCATCGTGTCTACCGCACCGGGACTTACATGGAGGATGCAGCTGCGGTCAGCTCCGTTGGGAGCCGTGATGATGACTTCGGCATCCAGAGCCACGGGTACCAGTACCCAGTTGCCGGTTCCGTCGTCCACGTACGTATAGCTGTCGGTGAAGTAGACGTCCACCGTCCAGTCGGTCTTGTTATAGTGTACGAGGTACGCTCCGTTGATATCCTCTACATCAGTGTACCCGTATTGCGAATTGGTTGCGGTCACGGTGCCGCTCACCGCGGAGATGGGCTTGGAGCTTGTGATGTGGGCTATGATGCTGGTGTTGACCGGGCCCGTGGTGGGCGAGGTCTCGTCCAGATCACCTGTCACGGTGCTCTTGAAGCACGGCGTCCAGGTGACCGTGAGCTCTGTCGCGGTCTCGTCGATGCTGCTTACCGTGAAGTACTTATAAGTAGTGTTGCCGACCGCATCCGCCGCTGTGACGCGAACGCCGTCGCCGGTGGTGTTCTTCGTGAAGCGGATCTTATACGGATATTCAGCGCTGTTCGCGCCTGTGTTGGCTTCCACGCCTTCGCCTGTTACCGTGAGGTACTCGCCGTAGGAGTGGTCGTCCGTTACCTTGAAGTATATCGTGGCTTCGTACATGTTGGTCTGTTCAGGCTCGGTGGCTGTGATCACCGGTGCCGCGCTGTCGAGGCGGAGCCAGCTCTTGCTGATCCTGATGGAGCTGAAGTTGCCGCTTTCGTCCACAGCAGCGATCCAGAACTCGCTTGCGGTGATCTCGGGAGTGATCAGTACGCTGTTGCCTTCAAGAGCGACTCCGGCGATGGCCGCGTTCTCTGTAGTGTAGGTGAGAGACGTAGGTTCTGATGAGCAGAGCACCAGTTTCCATCTGGAATCGTCATAGACGTTCAGTACGAGATCATATCCTCCGGCCCATCCTGTCCTGTTCTCACTGAAGGCTTCTTCGATCTGAGCCTCCGTGAAGCTGCCGGTGACCGTATCGCCCTGCTTGAAGGACGGCCCGATCTGCTTCCAGATCGAAACGGTCCTGATGACCGGAGCGATCGTGTCAACTACAGGTTCTTCCGGCGGAACGAGTGTGATGCCGTAATCCGAGAGCCTTCCTCTTATATAGAAGTCCGCGTCGGTAACGTCGTCGTGGTAGATGAACTCGAAACTGTCGTCGTCACCCGGGTGGAACGTCTTGCTCGTATCCGTGTTATCCTTAGGCGTCGTTTCGCGGTCGGTGCTGTACGAGATGGTCACAGCGTCATGTCTCTCGCCGGTGGGTTGCTCGGGTGAGCCCGCGACGAACTCTTCCATTATGTCATGGAAGAACAGCCTTATGGTCTCTTCCGGTCCCCCGGTAACCACGTTGCGCACGTGGATGATCAGCTGGTCGGATTCGTTTCTGACGGTCATGTTGTTTGCATATGCCACCCAGTAGCCGCCGGTGCCGCGGTAGTTGTATACCATGTAGTCGCCGTTTTCGGTTATATCAAGGGAAGCGTCCCATGAACTGTGGATTTCCGGGATGTCTTCAGGATCGTCATTCATCTTGAACAGAATGAGCTTGTCTGTTCCGATCTCGCTGACCTTGATCGTGAAGGGCTCCGTAGTATATGCGGTCTCGCCTATCTCAAGGTCGAATCCGTAATCACCGAAGACATCGGTCAGGGTGATCTCCTCTTCATAGCTGTTGCCGAATACGTCGTAATACGAGAGGGTCCATGTCCCGTCTTTCCAGATCGGGAAGGAATCGGCCCACTCGGTGGAATATCCCTGCGGATCCAGGCAAATCCAGCTTGACGCCGGTTTTACGGGCTTTGAGAACGTGAGGTACAGGGCCATATCGCCCCAGTAGCCTCTCGCGGTCTTGCCCATGTTCCTGTATTCCGCGGAAACGAACTCAGGAAGCTCTCCGCGGGCATTCTCGATCAAAGCTTCCCCTATTTCCTCGTTCCCCTCGGTCGTGTTTCCGAAGGGGTCGGTGGCTGAGATGTACATCGTGATATCTGTCGATGTCTCGAGTTTCGGAGACAGGACGCCCTCTATGGTCAGTTCAAGTATCCCGTTTTCGAACATGCCGCCGTAGACCCAGTCACATCTTGTCACAGTCCACACGGCGTTGATGGCCGTGATGCCGAAGGGGTTCTCGGGGACCGGGATGGAGGATCTGACCGTGGTCTCCATGTTCTGATCCGAAAACTCGAGATTACCTTCGTTATATGCCGCGACCGGGTCATACTGGAAGGTGAACACCGAATCCTCTGCTCCGAGAAGAGACGAGTAATCCTCGTCGAACCATACTTTGAACGTCAGCGGATCCGAGATCGGACCGGGTATTCCTATATCTCTTCCGGATTCCTCGGGGATCGTGAAACGGTTCGCGTACAGGCAGGTGTCGGTTATACCGGTCGTGACGGAGAATTTTCCGTCTGCTGCCTCTCCGTTAGCATAGCCTATATACGGAGCGTATCCGTCGGCCAGAAGAGCGTATCCCGGGCCGCCTACGGGAACGACGTTTCCGTAGGTGTCCACCGCAATCACCACATAGTGTGTCAGGAAGCTTTCGTACTGTGCATATGTGTCGATGCGATGGGTGACTGAATACTCGTAACCCATTTCCGTCAGCGGGGTGAGAGCGGCGGTATAGGTGCCGTCACCGTTCATCTCCATCTTGACAGGGTCGGTGGGAGCGATGGCTTCGTATACCCTGCCCTTTGCCTGGTAGAAGCCTTTGCACAGATAGAATGTCAGTCCTGCGGTGGAAACTCCGTCGTCGGGCGTGAAGCTCACCGTTATGTCAGAGTCCACGAGAGCTCCCGCTTCATAACGTTCCCAGCCCGTTAATTCGGGATCGCTGACTACGGTGCCTCTGATTTCTGTAGCCTGTACCGGGTGTACGGTGAGATAGACCGGATCCGAGACCTTTCCGTTGTAGTACCTGACCTGAACGGCGATAAGATTGTCCTTTCCGGATTCGATCTCGATATCGTCGTCATCTCTGGAATAGCTCTTGAGGGTCCTGCGTCCGTCTATCGTGAAGTTCAGACAGTACTGCCCGTAGTGTCTGGCGGCATCTTCAAGCTCAATGACGTTACCGTCATCGTCAGCCGTGAAGCAGTATTCGAGGTATCCTCTCAGGGCGTCCGGGTCTTCATCGTCCCACCGGTTGACGTCACGCTGCAGGTGGGTTATGGTGTCCGGATCCGATACGTTCCAGGCGACCACGTCATACTGCCCAAAGTGGTTGTCAAGCCATTCGTCCAGTGCCGGGTCGCCGTTTGCGTCGAGGACCTGGAACATCATGCTGACAGCTCCGGTGGCAGGCACGTAGATTATATCTGCCGGGTCATAGTCCATGAGTTGCGCCGGGAAAGTGGTGCTGAATTCGAATTCATGGTCGACGTACTCAACACCGTCTATGATGTCGTGTTCGTCAACATAATCCAGGATCGGCCGGTAGGACAGGAGTCCCGGTTCCACTTTTCCGGGCTCCGTCAGATCCATCATGATATTGTCGTCCCCTGTTCCGAAGGGAATGTAATACGGATACTCCGGGACGGAATGTCTGGCCAGTACCAATCCGAAGCCTTCTTTGTCGAATATGTCTGTCTGGTACAGATCCGACTCATAGGGCAGGGTTATGGTCTGGGTGGAGCCGCTGCCGATGGAGCAGAGCTTATAATGCAGGAAGCCATACGTTATGTCACCATCATCATCCGTAACGTCGTGCATCGGTCCGTAGTCGTTGATCTGGTTGTCGGTATGTCCGTTCACTTTCCGGTTTATCGTGCTGGGGAAGTGGACCTGGCCGTACGGGACCCCGAAGGCGATGAAGGAATTGGACCAGTCTATGTCTTCGAGATCCCAGCCGCGCTTGTCCTGAATGGAGAATGTGACCTGATACCCGCCGAGAGTGTAGTTCAGAGTGTCGGTTCCGTATGCTTCGGAATAGCCGTAGAGGTATTCTTCATAATGATACCTGTCGTGATATGTGAATATACCCTCGTCGGCTGTGACCTGCCATATGAGATCGTTGTCCCTGTTCGACATGGGCAGGACGCGGATGGTGAATTCCTCCTTGTCCGCTGCGCTGCTGACGACGGCATACATCGTGTACGGGATATTGTCGTTGCCTCCGTTTGTTTCAGGCGCAGTGACAGCGATCGAGTTGGTATTGCCCGCATATACGGTCACATGCAGTTCACCGTTGAATTCTTTATCCCAGGTGGCACCCAACTCGCCCCAGCTGAGGACTCTCTGATAGTATTGGTTGTATATTTGCATCATGTCAAGTTTCGGCTGGATCCTGGTCTGATCCTGTGTGAGGGGATACTCTTCGGTGCCGAACAGCAGATTTCCATGACCGTCGCTTACACCGAACGGAATCGCATCGTCGCCTCCAACTTTTGCCTCGTACCACATCATTCTCTGAAGAATGTTGGGATAATTGCCGGTACCATGGTAGTCATCCGTCACAAACCACATCATATAATGATAGGGTTCGTCCCCTTTCTGTACGTCGAAGAGGAGTATGTCGTACGATTTATCCTCATGCCTTTCAGGATTGAACTGCGTTACTTCGATATATGGGATATCAACTATCTCCGTCGGATATTTCAGTGTATACTGAATTTTCTGAAGGTTGTAGTAGTATCGAGAAAGCTGTTTTACGGAGATATTGCCCGCGCAGTCCACGGACTTGAGCCAAAGGGTCTTGGAGAAATTGTCGCCTGCAGGCACATATTCTTTCAAAGACAAATTTACCAGGGTTTCACCGGCGGTGAAACCAGATACGAGAAGCCATTCATCGCTGCTTGATGAATACATGACTTCAGGATCGTCAGCCCAGAGGTAGAAGAAGGACTGGATTCCTCCCGGATCATCTACGTAGACCGGGACCTCAAGCCTTCCGCGGTTATATGTGCTCTCAAATTCTCTTGTGGCGTTGTAACTGGACATATATGGACCTCTGGTGTCAAACGAAACGCCGTCAATGAGTTCCGTGCGCTTGACGCTGTTTCCGGCGTAGTCAGACAGCACGAAGTCAATGGTAAGACCGTGAAAGTTGTAGGCTTCCCCGTCGATCATCTGTATATGCAGGTACTGCTGGGTTTCAGTTTCAGTGAAAGTGTATGATTCGCCGGACTTGACCGTGACCCATGACTTATCATTAGCGGCAGGGGGTGCTGCATTTGTGGAAACAGCGCACTGCACAGTGGGCGTGGTCCTGCCGGGGTCCCGGAAGGATATGCGTCCTACCATTTTCTTCGCACCGGATCCGCCGGTACCGTCGCTGACCATGAACGGTACGGTGATCGTGCTGTTTATTCCGTTCTGGATACCGGCATCCACAGTGACCACGGGCCCTACGGTATCGATGACATAGTGCTCGGCCGGGCTAAGCTTATCGGCAATCTTCTTCTCGGCCAGGTGCTGGTTCTCAAGAGCCACGTTTCCGGAGTGGTCCGTAGTGTTTGCCCGGTAGGTGATCGAGACTACCTTAATATATGTGTCGCCGTCCGTCAGGTGCATGCCGGGTTGTATGACGGTCCTCGTGCTGCTCTCGAGCACGCTTACCCTGCCGTCCGATGCACCGAGTCCGTATTCGCTTCCCACATTGCTTGCCGGGACAGACCCGAGGCTCCTCATGGAGACGGTCACCGGATTGTTGTTCGAATCCAGAAGGTTCGTGGTGACGGTCGCGACATTGGTGTAATATTCGTAATTTATGATTTCGTTCATGTATACTTTCACCATGAACGAGTCGTTCACGCCCAGATAGGAGTCACTGTTGTCGGTCCAGAACGGGCTGTCCTCGGTGATGCCATCTGCTTTCTTGTATTCCTTGATTGCGGTGTTGTTCGTCTGAGCGTCTATGACGACCTTCGCGACATAAGGCTTTTCAGCGTCGATGCTGAAGTTCGTCGCGGGTTTTGCGTTGACGAGGGAGTTCCCGGCTATGTCGGTGACGTAGCTCGTGGCCCTGTCATATCCCTTGCGGTCGGTGACGCTGCTGGGCTTGGTTACCGTGAAGTTCCCGCTGCTTTTCACCTGGACGAGGCTGATGTCTGCCGACGAGTGGCAGAGAGCAGTCCCGCCTGAAGGAGCCATTGAAAGGTCAAGGGAGGTTATGTTCTGCAGACCTGTCATGGTCTCCGGCACATGGTATACGAACGTGAGCTCGTATTTTGCGCTTGTACTCGTGTTAGTGTTGGGATTGTAGCTCCAGATACCGCTGCTTTCCAGCCTGGAAAGCTGGGCGTAGAGATAAGTCGAGGAGCCGTTGACCAGCAGGCCGATATATATGTTGCCCTTGCCGCTGGCGCTGTCATCCGCGAAACGTACGGGCTCGCTCAGCTTCAGGACTATCTGGATATCGTCACCAGGCTTGAAGTCTGAGCAGGCGGTCCCGTTCTTTCTGGTCTCCACGCTCCTTACGGTCGGGGACTGTCCATCGTAGAAGCCCACGAAGCAGCCGCTTGCCCATCCGCCGCAGGTACAGGTCTTGTCACCTCCGTCATAAAGGGTGCTCTGGTTCGTGAAAGTCAGGACGGCGTCGTTGCGCCTGAAGTTCCAGGTGGACTGCCCGTTGATCCACACGTATGCTGATTGATTTCCGTTGAAAACGGATGGCAGGTCCTTGTATTGCTTGTTTCCCTTGCGGACGTTCTCGGTGCCGCTGTAGTCAGCATGCTGCCAGGCGTAGTACTCTTTGTTGGAACCGTTCAGTTCCTTTGAAAAGTACAGGGTGGATGTCATACGCCCCGTGACTTTCTGGGAGTACCAGCCGAGAAATCCCCAGCTGTGTTTGTGAAAATTGTTCTTCAGTGTCGTCGAGTAGCTGACCTGAAGTTCGCTGGTCTGGTCGCTGAGCAGAGCCAGATTGGTGCTTCCGAACCCGCTCCAGGTATAGGAACTGGTGGAGCCCACCGATGTCTTATATCTCAGACTTCCGAACTTCCCCGCTTCGACGGC
The DNA here is from genome assembly GCA_902783755.1 of uncultured Ruminococcus sp. Lineage (GTDB taxonomy): Bacteria > Bacillota > Clostridia > Oscillospirales > CAG-272 > UMGS1696. The sequence goes on from CACZSC010000184.1 coordinate 14,020, forward strand.
GTTGTATCTCGCGTCGCTGAGCACAGACTGGTAGAAGTCCCCGTTGCCTCCTGTCGCCCCGTTGAGTATCGCGACTTCAGGGTAGGGGTATCTGATGTACGTAGGGTCTGCGGCCTGCACACCGGTGGTCAGCGCCGGGATAAGCGCTGCGACCATGCACAGAACCATCAACACAGGTACAATGCGTTTGGCTTTCATAGGATATCCTCCCTTGCTTTCCGCTTGGAAAATGTTTTGATAATGTTTTTCATTCGTTTGGCCCTCCTGTTTTCTGATCTTACCGGATCAGTCCATCATAAGGGCGTCGAGCAGCTCTCCGCAGTAGACCCAGAAGGTAGTCCTTCCGTCCGTCCAGACTACTTTGTCGCCCTCCGCCTTTGCGGTGGCGAACATTTCCTCGGACGAGAGGCAGGAAAACCTCAGGGTCCTGACCCGCTGCTCCATGTTGACGAGTGCGGTGCTCCCGTTCCGGAAATCCAGCCGGATCCGGTATCCGGGGAGCGCTTTTACCTCAGTGAGCGAAGTACTCATGATCGGCAGCCTCCTTGGGACAATGAGTGATCGTATAGCTTGCTGTATACAATATACACCCATGAGAACAGGTCCGCATCACCCGAAAGGGTGATTTTTCAGTTTTGTATATATAAATTTTGTGAAAAAGGGTGAAAAAGTTCCGTCACACGGAAGCGCGGCGGAACAAAACCTCACACTAGCGCAGCATTTCTATCAGTTTGCTGCGCCTGTCTATATTCATTTTCTGGAATGCGATCTTAAGGTGGTGCTTCACGGTGTTCTCCGAAATAAACAGAGTCTTCGCGATCTCCGAATTGCGCATGCCTTTTGCCGCGAGCTCGGCAATCTCCCGTTCTCTTCTCGTCAGCTCGCTGCCCGACTCCGGCTCCTCCTCCAGCATGGCGAAGATATGGCTTTCATCCGCTCTCGTGTAGCTGATGTCCAGAGCCTTTATCTCTCTTATGGTCTCGGCGTGTTTTGCAGCGATCTTCGGGTTGAGGAACAGCACCTGGAAGTATTTCCTGAAGCAGGCGATGAACGTATAGTTTTTATCCTGGCCCGCCAGGGTCAGTGATCTGTCCAGGTATTCCGCAGCCTTGATGAGCCTGCCTATGGCCATGGACGCCAGAGCCAGACCACAGTACATGAAGTTCTGGGTGGCGGTGGATATGAGCCGGCTGTCGAGCTGGAGCGACGCCTCCACGGAGGCTATGGCCTGCTTGTATTCCTTTTTCAGGAGCAGGTCAGTTATCCTGCAGGTCTTGACCATGAAATTGGTGAACGTCAGATCGGAGAGAGCGTCGGCTTCGCCCTGGGTCCACAGGGCCGAACGGCCGGTTTCCATCATAAGTCCCAGGAGATATCCGCGGACGGTCTCCACCATGTAGTTGCCCAGCATGGTTCCGTGGAGGAACCCGTATGCCTGTGCCTTGTTCTCGAGATAGTCAACGGCCTTCTGCAATCCTGCCATGTCGGAGCGGTATATGGCGTTTATGCCGAGTAGCAGCGCGGCGCCGTAGGTGGCCGTGGCGTTGCCCGCCTGTTCCGAAAGGAAGGCGGCCTGATACGCCTGGATGTCAGACTCCTCGAAACGTCCCTGGACGGAATATGCCTCGCCCCTGTAGATCTCCGCGGCCCCGGCTCCGTGACCGTTGGTCAGACGGTTGTATATCTTCATGGCTTCGGCGAACCTGTCGGCAGTTTCAAGCATGGTGCCCGGTTTCGAGTAGAAAAGGTACCACATGGAAGTGCAGCCGAACATGAAGGGCTCCTCCCTGACAAAGACAGCGGAGGGGGAGTCCATGAGCTTTTCGGCTTCCCTGTATTCATCCGACATGCCGTCAACGTCGGGGAAAAAGCGGAGGGCGTTAACGAGATGCCATTCGCCGAGAAGCTGTGGGTCTTCCTTTTCAGCAATCATGACGCGGATACGCTCCATCTGTGAACCGAACCTGTCGAAGGCGCATCCCGCGAACAGGGCATAGCACAGTCTGAGCAGGGAGTACGGATATTTCTTCAGGATCTCCCCGGGACAGCGCTCGAGCACTTCCGAAGCCAGTTCAGTGTACGGTACGCCGTCGAAGGTCTCAGTGATGAGGCATATCAGGTCGCAGGAGAGCAGGGACTCGTAATCCTTCGCGCGGAAATAGTATCTCACCGCTTCTTTCGTCATCCCGTTCTTTCTGTACACGTCAGCAGACGCACGCATGACCTGTTGGCGGAAGTCCGGATCGGCTTCGTCCAGCTTCCTCCGCAGGAACGCGGTGAGCAGCTCGTGAGGGTAATATGTTTTCCTGGTCTCCTGATACATCAGCAGGGGAGTGCGGTTAAGAAGCTGAGTCTGTTCTTCGGGGGTCATAAGCCCTGAAGGTACGAGAGCCTCCATCATGGAGGGGGATACCCGGTCGAACAGGCATATTCGCAGCAGCATCTCCTTCTGCTCTTCGGACAGAATGTTCCAGAAAGAGAAGGAAAGCAGCTCGTCCAGCCCTTCGGGTCCGTCCTTGCGTATCCCGTTCCGTATGTTCTCGAGGTAAAGGGAAACTGCTGCGGTCCAGCCGTCGGTCTCCCGGTGTATCTTTCTGACAGCTTCGGAGCCAACTTCGATGCCCAGCTGTGAGGCGTAGTCTGATATGTCGCTTTCGGAAAGGAGCAGGTCTCTTCCCCGGATATAGCATATGCTGCCCTCAAGGGCGGTCAGGACGTCGCGGAGACGTCCGAAATTCTGGGA
>CACZSC010000185.1 GCA_902783755.1 uncultured Ruminococcus sp.
AAGCGGCTTCCATGCCAGATATACCTATCTGGCGGATCAATACCGCATGAACAGCGTTCCGGAGGAACACCGGAAGCATAAAGGCACCTGTAAAGGGGAGTATTGCGACGCCTATACCACATTCAGTCCTCTTCCGGAGGGTGTTTTGTATCCGGGAAAAGAGCTTGCCATCACGGGAACTGTAACCTGCAGCGGTTCGTCACATCCTGTGGGGGTTCACTCCCAGGCGTCGATCCGCTTCATGTGGTCTCCGGACTCGAACAGTTACACTTATTTCTATACGGATGACGATCAATTTATCATCAGCCCGACGCAGGTTTATACGCAGGAATACGGATCCACCGGATTCTCAAGTTTCAGCGGTGACTATACGGGCGTATTCAAAGCGACTGTCCCCGAAGGCAGCTCCGGTTACAGATCCGATCTTTACATCTGTTTCGCCTGCTGGGTCGGCAATTATCAGATTGCTACCTTCTACCATTACGTATGGGTTGAATAAACGGTCAGGCAACAGAACAGGAAAAGGCCACGGACGATCCCGTCAGGGAAAGGCCGTGGCCTGTTTGTTCCGGCACCGGTGTCAGGACCGGTGACTCGACGCCGCTCAACGTGTTTTTGTCGAGCCGATACAGAAATACCCTCCCGGGATGTAAAAATTCCGAGAGGGCTTTGCTGTTTTGGATTTTGTATTGTTCAGTTAACCGTGCCAGACAAGGAAAACGTCGCTGAACACCGCCATTATTATCCCCGCGGTGACGACTCCGAGAAAGATCATGGGGATCGCGTTCTTGAGCCTCAGGTCCATCATCGCGGCCACAAGGGCCCCCGTCCAGGCGCCTGTGCCCGGAAGAGGTATGGCCACCAGTATGAAGAGTCCCAGGGCCTCGTATTTGACCAGCATCTCGCCCTTCTTCTTTCCCCTTTCCTCAAGCTTCTCCGCCAGAGCGCCGAGCTTGGGGCTTTTCTGTTTCATCCATTCGAACAGCTTGCGCACGAACAGGATTATGAAGGGCACCGGGAGCATGTTCCCGATGATGCTGACTATGAGCACCGGCACCAGGGGGAGCTCCATGGCTCCCACGCCGAAGGGGACTGCCCCCCTCAGCTCCACTATGGGAAGCACCGACATGCCCAGAACGCAGAGATATTTGACAAAAGTACTCATATGATTTTTCCTTGTATAGCTGTGTTTTTCCTGTATCAGAACAGGCTCAGCTGGTTGCTGTCTGCCAGGTTCGACAGGGCTCCCAGGTCCTCCAGGAGCTTAAGCACCTTTTTCGAGATCTTGGTCTTGGTGTAGAGGTCTTCCTTCGAGTCTATCTCCCCGGACCTCACAGCGTCAGTGACGCTGAAGGCAGCGCCTTCGCCGATGCCGGCGATGCACGCCAGGGGCAGACGGATCTTTCCGTCCTCAGGCACGAATTTGACCGCGTCGCTCTTCTTTATATCCACAGGAAGGAAACTGTAGCCCCGCTCGAAATACTCATTCACGAGCATCATGGCGTTCTCGATCTCCTCTTCCCTCTTCGTGATGGAACCGTCCCTGTGCTTCCTTCCAAACTCGTCCAGGACGTCCCTCACGTTGTCCCTGCCCTTCATGACCATCTCACCGTCGAATCCATCGGGGGCGGCCGAGAAGTACGCGGCGTAGAACGCCACCGGGTAATATATTTTATACCACATAAGCCGTATCGCGTCAATAACGTATGCGGCGGCGTGGGCCTTCGGGAACATGTACCTGATCTTCTGAAGGGAATCTATGTACCATTCCGGCACATTGTGATCCCGCATGGCCTGCTGCATGTCCTCGGGTATGACCTTTCCCTTCTTGTTCTTTCTCACGAACTCCATGATCTTGAAGGAAAGGCTCTTGTCCATGCCGTATTTGTGGATCAGGGTCATCATGATGTCGTCGCGGCACCCGATGACGTCCGAAATGGTGCAGATCCCGCTCTTTATGAGCTCGTCCGCGTTGCCCAGCCAGCAGCCGGTGCCGTGGGTGAGTCCGGATATCTGCAGAAGGTCCGTGAAGTTCTTGGGCCTTGCCGACATCAGCACGCCCCGGATGAACCTGGTGCCCATCTCGGGAAGTCCCAGGGTCCCGGTGTCGCTGTTGATCTGCTGGGGCGTGACTCCTATGGTGTCCGTGGTGGTGAAGCTCCTGTAGACCTTGGGGTCAGACAGGGGGACATCCGTCACAAGGACCCCGGAATACTCCTCCAGCCTCTTGTATTTGGTCGGTATATCGTGTCCCAGTATGTCCAGCTTCAGTATCGTGTCATGGAGATACTTGAACTCGAAGTGGGTGGTCTTTATGTCCGAACTCGTGTCGTCAGCCGGGTGCTGTATGGGGCAGAAATCGTATATCTCATACTCCCTGGGCACCACTATGATGCCTCCCGGGTGCTGGCCCGTGGTGCGCTTGACTCCCAGGCATCCCTGGACCAGTCTCTCCACCTCCGCGCGGTTGACGCTGGCTTTTTTCTCTTCGAGATAGTGCTGCACGAAGCCGAAAGCCGTCTTGTCCGCAAGGGTGCCGATGGTGCCGGCCTTGAAAGCCTTGCCTTCAAACAGTTCCTCGGTATACTTATGGGCATCGGCCTGTACGTCTCCCGAGAAGTTCAGGTCTATGTCCGGGGTCTTGTCCCCGTTGAATCCCAGGAAGGTCTCGAAGGGTATGTCGTGCCCGTCACGGTCGAGATCCGCTCCGCATTCGGGGCACTTCATGGGAGGCAGGTCGAAGCCTGATCCGTATTCCCCGCCCTCGAAGAACCTGCTCCACTTGCACTTCGGGCACCTGTAGTGGGGCGGCAGGGGGTTGACTCTCGTGATGCCTGCCATGGTGGCAACGAAGGACGATCCCACTGAGCCGCGGGACCCCACCTGGTATCCCTTGCTCTCGCTGTTCTCCACCAGTCTTCTCGCTATTATGTACATGATGGCGAAGCCGTTCGATATGATGGCGTCGAGCTCCCGCTTGAGCCTTGACGCCACAACCTCCGGCAGCGGATCCCCGTACATCTCCCGGGCCAGCTTGTTGCAGCTTTCGGTCAGCTCCTCCTCGGCGCCGTCGATGTGGGGCGGATAGTTGCCTCTCGGTATGGGCCTTACGCGCCCGATCATGTCCGCGATCCTGTTGGGGTTCTCTATGACTACCTCCCGGGCCTTCTCCTCGGTCAGGTACGGGAACTCCTTCAGCATCTCGTCGGTGGTCCTGAAGTAGAACTTGGTGGGCCTGTCGGCGTCGGGCATCTTGATGCCCATCTGGATTATGCGCCTGAAGATCTCGTCTTCCGGATTCATGTAGTGCACGTCGCAGGTGGCGCACACCGGCTTGCCCAGCTCCTCTCCCAGGGCGATGATCTTTTCATTGATCTGTATGAGGTCCTGTTCACTGCTCACCTTGCTCTCGGCGACAAGGAACTCGTTGTTGCACAGGGGCTGGATCTCTAGATAGTCGTAGAAGGAAGCGATCTTCTTCAGATCCTCTTCGGACTTCCCCTCCATGATCGCGCTGTAGAGCTCTCCGGCCTGGCAGGCCGAGCCTATGATCAGGCCTTCCCTCCGCTCCTCAAGCAGGGTGCGGGGGATCCTGGGATGCCTGTAATAGTATTTCAGGTTGGAGTCGGATACGAGCCGGTACAGGTTCTTCAGTCCGGTCTTGTCCCGGCACAGTATCACCATGTGGTACGGCTTTATCTTTTTCGGGTCCGCGTGCTCCGCCATCTCAAGCAGCAGCCTGGATACCGCGGGGATCCCCTGTTCCTTCAGGGTCTCCACCATCTTCCCGAAGATCTGCGCCAGCATCTCGGCGTCGTCGGAGGCCCTGTGGTGATTGAACTCCTCAAGGCCGTAGTGCTTCTGCAGGTCGTCCAGCCTGTGCTTCGGCAGGTCCGGGTTCACGTATCTGGACATGGCCAGGGTATCGAGATAGGGGCTCGTGAACTTTATCCCCTGCTCCTCGCAGGCCTTCCTTATGAATCCCGTATCGAAGGCAGCGTTGTGGGCCACCAGCATGCGGTCCCCAACGAAGCTGAGGAATTCCGGAAGCGCCTCCCTTATTGTCGGCGCGTCCTTCACCATCTCGTCCGTGATACCTGTGACCTTCACCACTTCCTCGGGGATCGGGATCTCGGGGTTCACCAGGGTGTTGAACCTTTCGAGGACCTCACCGTTCTTCCAGATCACGCAGCCCAGCTCCGTTATCCTGTTGCTGATGGCGGAAAGGCCCGTGGTCTCTATGTCGAAGACGGCGAACTCGTCGTCGAAGGATATGTCCTCCCTGTCTTCCGTATTGAACGCGGCCCTGGCGGTGTCGTCCACGTAGTACGCCTCGATGCCGTATATGACCTTGAATTCGTTCTCGCCCCGCTCCTTCAGGAGCCTGACGTTCTCCGCGGACAGGGACGATCTCTCAAGGATCCTTCCGGTATCCTCTCCACGGCGCAGCAGCTCGTATACCGCCACCGCCTCGTCGTCCTTCTCCCCGGCCCTGCACTTTTCGATGTATCTGTATATGGCTTCGTCCGTCATGAGCTCAAACTTGCCGGGATTGACCTTTGACGGCGGATCCCCGAAGGAATCCAGGAGCTTCGAAAGGGCCTTCTCGTTGATCTCGTCGGCCGTCAGCATGGCCACTGGATAGCTCTGGAGGTTTCCGTGGTCAGTGATGGCCACGGCCCTGTGGCCCCATCTGCTGGCGGTCTTCACCGCCTCGTCGGCCTTCGTAAGGGCGTCCATGGCGGACATGTTGGTGTGGAGATGGAGCTCCACGCGCTTCTCGGGGCTCGTGTCCTTCCGGCCCACTTCCCTTATCTTCATGACGTCCCTGTACCTTATGTACGGGTCCCTGTCGAACTCGTCGGTCTTCACATAGCCCCGGACGGCGTAGCAGGAGCCGGGCTGCAGCACACACTCGGGCTCCACGTCCCCCTTCATCTCGGCGGAATCCTTTATGAACACCGAGGACTCGCTGTCCGTCACCGCTATGGTGAACATGACCCGGTTCCCCTGCCGGGTGGTCCTGGAATCCACCTTGAACACCTTGCAGAGCACGGTGACGTTCTTCATATCGGATCTTATGGAGCTCAGGGGCGTCACCTCCCCGATCTCGAACAGGGATCCGGCTATGAGCTCAGGCTCGCTGACGTCGAAGGTCATGAGCCCGCTCCTGTATACGTCCCCGTCCCTCTCGGGTGCCTTTATGTCGCCTGACACGAGGGAGCTGACATGGGGGAGCTTCGGCTTCGCGGCCTCTTCCTCCTCTTTTTTCTTCTTCTCCTCCGCGGCCTTCTGCTCGTCGATGGTCCTCTGGCGCTGGGCATTGAGGAATCCCCGGTTCATCTCGAGATCCAGCCGGCTCTGTCTTTCCTCATACCGCCTGTTGAATTCCTCGGAGTCCACGGATTCCCGGATTATGAGGGTCTTGTCCAGCCCGAACTCGCTCTTTATGATGCTCTCGGCGATCTTGGTGCTCTTGCCGAGGAACTCTATGCCCCTGACGCTGAAGGGGATCTCCACCGTGACGGTGTCCCCCTCCTCCGAGGCGCTGTATTCCGCAAGGAATCCGTCGGATATCACTCCGATATACGACAGTTCCCTGAATATCTGCCTGAGGTACGAAAGGGAGAACAGTTCCGGGGGATATGAGGGCAGCAGTCTCGCCACGCTGAGGAAATAGGTCTCCCTGAGCTTCGCCTCCAGCCCGTACAGGTCCGCCTTGTCGGCAAGGTACGGGAGCCTGAACCGGACCTCTATGATCCTGTTCACCGCGTCCCTTTTCGTTATGACCGCGTTTTCGGCATCGCGGAAAAGGCCGGTCTCCTTTTCACTGAGTCTCCCGGCCGCCTTTTCGAATATCTGAAGCAGGTTCCTGTTGTTTTCCATCGCTTGATCCGTCCTCTCAGAGTTTTGTAGGGATTATACGGCAGGCTGTGTACCGGAAACGGTACCTAGTCTCCGATCCTCTCTCTGAGCTTCAGGATCAGGTACGGCACCGCTTCCTCTTCGGTGAGTTTCCTTTTCGCTTCCCCGTCCTCGAAATACGAGAAGCACCCGTCTCCCCCGGCGATGCCGAAGTCGGCTTCATGGGCTTCCCCTATCCCGTTCACCACGCAGCCCATGACGGCCACCTTGACGGTCTTTCCTTTAGTGTCTATGAGGTCGGCCTGCTCCCTGAAGCGCTTCTGCACCGAGAACAGGTCCACTTTCGTCCTTCCGCAGGTGGGGCATGAGATTATCTCCACCCCGCCCTTCGTATCAAGGCCGAAGGCTCTCAGGATCTCCCTTCCCGCCCTGACCTCGTCCACCGGGTCCGCGGTCAGCGACACCCTGATGGTATCGCCTATGCCGTCGTTCAGCAGCGAGCCTATGCCTATGGCGTTCCTCACGAGGCCCGTGTATCCGTCCCCGGCCTCGGTGACTCCGATGTGGAGGGGATAGTCGGACATCTTCGACACGATCCTCGCCGCCTGTATGCTCTCCGCCACCGAAGACGATTTCATGGAGATGACTATGTCGGAGAACCCGCAGTCCTCAAGCATCGACGCCTCAAGGAGAGCGGATTCGGCTATGGCCTCGGCGCAGGGCTTCCCGTACTTTTCAAGCAGGGACCTGTGGAGGGATCCGCCGTTCACTCCTATCCTTATGGGCACTCCGGCGGCCTTGCAGCATTCGGCCACTTCCCTGACCTTCCAGCTGTCACCGATGTTGCCGGGATTGATCCTTATCTTGTCGGCCCCGGCCTCCACGGCCCTGAGGGCTATCCTGTAGTCAAAGTGTATGTCGGCCACCAGGGGCAGCTTCACGCCGTGCTCCCTGGCATATCCGAAAACGCCCGTGCTCTCCTCAGTGGGCGCGGAGATCCGGGCTATGTCGCACCCCGCCTTCTCCAGGGCCAGCAGCTGGCTGACGGTCCCTTCGAAGTCCTCGGGGGCGCGGTTCGTCATGGACTGGACCAGCACCGGGGATCCTCCCCCGATGACTGCGTCTCCTATCCTTATCTTCTTAGTTATCTTTCTTTCCATGCTACACCTCATCTGATGAGCTGTATGACGTCCTTCACCACTATCACGGCCATAAGGGCCAGAAGGACCGCCATGCCCGCGAAGTGCACGTATCCCTCGGCCTTCCGGGGCACAGGCTTTCTGAATATGAGCTCGATGAACTGGAACAGCAGCCTTCCGCCGTCAAGGGCGGGCAGGGGCAGCAGGTTCATGACCCCCAGGTTCATGCTTATGACCACGGCAAGGTATATGAAGTCGAAGCCTCCCCGGGCCGCGGCCTCACCCAGGGCCTTGGTGACCCCCACGGGCCCCGATATGCTCTGTATGCTGTATCTTCCGGTTATGAGGTCGATTATGGACTCCCAGATCATCTTTATGGTGGACCAGGATCTGAAGAAGCCCTCCCTCAGCACCGTTCCGACGTTCTTCTGGTCAGCGTACACCTGGAAATCTATGTCCCCGAACACGGTGCCCTGCTCCTCGAAGGTGGGGAACGTGACATCCTCTATGGTTATGACCTCGCCGTCCCGCTCCACCTGTATGTCTATGGGCTTCACGCCCTTCCTCATGATCTCGTAGAAGGTCTCGGTGGAGGTATGGACCCTGGTGCCGTCAACGGATACGAAGGTGTCCCCCACTCTGAGGCCTGCCTCGTAGGAATAGTTTATGCCCTGCTCGTTCAGGGGCTGGGCCCCTATTGTATTGGAGGGGATCCTCTCCTGGCATGCGATTATTATCACCATCACCAGGATCCCAACCACTATGTTGGTGACGGCGCCGGCGGCGGTTATGAGTATCCTCTGCCACACGGGTTTCCTTGTGAAGGCGTTCTCGTCCTCTGATTCATCGTCCTCGCCCTCCATGGCCACGAACCCGCCTATGGGGAACAGCCTCAGGGAGTAGGCGATGCCCGTCTTCTTCGATTTTTTCGATATGATCTTCGGGCCCATGCCTATGGCGAATTCCTTTATGGTCACAC
>CACZSC010000186.1 GCA_902783755.1 uncultured Ruminococcus sp.
ATGTCCTCTTCGCCTTCAAATTCCGAAAGCAGGGCTTCAAGATCCACCACCAGGACGAAACCGTACTCTTCGGCGCTGTCGTTGAATATGAGGTCGTCCCTGACGAGCTGACCGACTTTGGTAAGGTCTTCCTCTTCCGGAAGTCCCTCTATTTCGTGTCCGTTTTCTCCATCATCCGACGGATCTGTTTCTTCGGGTTCCGTCTCTTCAGGCTCGGTCTCGGAGGATTCTGTCTCATCCGGTTCTGTCTCTTCAGGCTCGGTCTCAGAAGGTTCCGTTTCTTCGGGTTCTGTCACGGACGGCTCAGTATCCACGGGTTCTGTATCTACGGGCTCCGTTTCGGCCGGCTCTGACTCCTGATATCCGGGCTCAGCCGGCTCTGTTTCATCAGGTTCCGTCTCTTCCGGTTCGGTCATGTCAGGTTCCAAGTCATAGTGATCTTTGGTTTCCCCGGCCATGATGACCACCAGCTGACCGTCGATGATAGTGTAAGTGAATCCGGTGTTCGGATCGAAGAAGTATCCGGTGTCCGGATCATAGAAGTACCCGCTCCCGACAGGTTTTGTTTCCTCTCCGGGTGTCTGTTCGTCAGAAGCAGCGGCCTTCTCGTCATAAAATCCGTATACCGGGAATTTCCCAGCATAGAAGCTGTAAACGCCTTTTAAGTATGTATATCTGACGTCCCTGTCGTCCTCGATGAGAATGACTTCGTCCGCCATGGACTCTTCGTTGAACACGGGTTCGGTCTTGAGGTCATAGATCCTCAGGTCGTCAGCCTCAATCTCCAGCCCTGATATGGTGATGCTGGATCCGGAGGTGGTGAGATCCTCCTGCTCCCCGTTCCTGTTCATAACGGAGATGAAGAGTCCCCATACCGCTGTCCTGTTCTCTTCGTCCGGGATCAGCACGGGATACGCGAAGATGTCGTATCTGCCTTTTTCTATCGTATGGATCGTTACTTCCAGATCGGCATAGGAAGGATCGGCATGAGCGAGAAGCTTCTGTCTCTTTGAGTTCGTATATACCGGGACTGTCTCATCGCCGAGCTCAAAGGGTACGTCATCGGGCTCGGTCTGCTGGTCAGCTGCCTGTGAATCGGCCGTCTCAGCTGAAGGCTGCTGCTCCGGTTCTTCATCGCCGGGCTCTTCGTTTACGGCTGTTTCCGGGGATTCAGCGTCTGCGGTATCCGTGACAGTATCGTCCGTGTCCGGCTTTTCAGCCGTCTGTTCTTCGCCAGCTTCCGGGACGACGTCAGGTCCGGTGCTGTCTTCCGCGGTGATCTCAGACGCATCGGCTGTATCTGTTGTTTCCACAGTCTCTGACTCAACCGTCACGGCCTGTGTCTCTTCGGTCTCATCCGCGAACACCGTTCCCGGCGCCGGGATCATGAACATGACGGCAAGCAGGGCCGCGATCCATCTCGTAACATTCTTTCTCATGTCATCTCCTCCTTTCTCCAGTCTTTATATCTCAATCCCCGAAACTCTCTCAGTGGTCCCGATGAGGTGACCACATGTGTTTTCTCCCCAATCGGTTTTGTCGGCTGAAGGTTCCGGTATATTTAATAATATCATCATTTCTCTGTATGCCATTTTCGTCTCTCCGCGGGAATAGCGGGTATTGCTCATTCGTTTATTTCTGCTGGCAGGTTCCTGAACGCCGACCGAACGGCGTACCATCGTTTCTTAGCGATGTAGCCATGAGAAAATACCGCTGTTTCTGCAAAAATGCCCACTTCCACTCAATATAGCATTTTACCACAAATCATGGGGTGTATTTTGCGAAATTGTGAACGGAAATATAACTTTTTTCTTCAAGATATTTAATATATATCCCACGGGGCCTTAAAACGCGGAAAACCCGTTTTTTACGCTGTCATTTCAGTTTATCTCCCTAACTAAACGGCCCTTTCCGGCTGGCAAAAAGCCTACAAATAAAACAACTGTCCATTATCCCGCGAATGACGGTCGTAATCTTGACTGAAAGAAAGCGGTGATATATAATCTGTGACAGGAACGAAAAGCAAAAGGGGAAGGAAAATGGCAGATTCATACTACGAGGTCCCGGAAGAGGACATAAGCCTGCTTTACCCCCACGGAGGGATCGCCGCGGACCGTGAGATCGGAAAGCTCACTGAGGTGACATGCGAGCAGCTGGAACTGAACTACATGATCGAGCTCAAGAGCTGCGACATATCGTCCTTCTACACCTGCGACACGGACACCATCCTATACAGGCAGGCCACTTTCTCCGACATGGCGGAAGTGCCGGAACTGTCGGGCGTGCTTTCGAAGATGATCCCCTTCCTCAACGACATAACGGAACTGAGAAGGCTGGGCACGGGAGACCCGTCATCCGAGAACTATCTCTACAGCATAGCCGAGGTGGAACTCTACATCTCCCTGATGGAGATCCTTAAGGACGAGCTGCTGCCGCTGGCTCCGAGGCTGAAGAGCCCCGCGTTCAGGAAGTTCGCCGAACGGATCAACACCCTGACGAAGAGCGAATACTACAGGGATATAAACGATAGGCTGAAGGAACTGACCTCGAGGGTACGGGAGATAAAGAGCGTGACCATAGGGGTCAATCTGGACTCCTCCATGAGGGCCGACAAGGCCGGGGTGATCTCCGTCAACAACGAACCTTTCAGGTCCGGGGACCTTCTCAACAAGATGCTGCGCCTCGACTTCAAGAAGGACGACATGACCACCATCGCCCCCCTGATACCCTTCAAGAAGGGCCAGACCGAGAACAGCCAGAACGCCCTGTCAAACGCCTTCAACGGCGCCCTGACGGACATTTACAGACAGTCGATAAAATCCTGGAAGAACGTCATAAGGCACTACGTGCTTGACAACACGGACTTTCTTCTCAGGATGATGCCCGAGATAGAATTCGTCACCAAGGCCGCTGACCTCATAAACTCCCTGAAGAACGTGGGATGTGTCCTTACGGTACCGGAGATCAAGCCCATGCATGAGAAGGCCTTCCGGGCAGAGGGGCTAAGGAACCCCGTGGTGGCCCTTAAGCTGGAATCTGAGACCGTGCCCAACGACTTTGAGTTTGATGAGAACGGAATGATATTCGTGCTGACCGGTCCCAACAGGGGCGGGAAATCCGTCATCACCTGCGCCGTAGGCCTGGCCTTCGTCATGGCCCAGCTGGGACTTCCCGTGGCCGCCGACCGGTGCGTGATCAGCCCCGTGGACATGATATTCACCCACTTCCCCCAGGGAGGCGAGGACACCATAGACAAGGGACGGCTCGGTGAGGAATGCTCGAGGCTCTCCGCCATATTCGAGGAGGTCACGGAATACAGCCTGGTGCTGCTTGATGAGTCCCTTTCCTCGACAGGATCTTACGAAGGCGCCTACATCGCGTCGGAAGTGCTGGAAGGCTTCTCCATGGTGAAGTGCCGGGGCATCTTTTCGACACATCTCCATGACCTGGCAGCCGCCACTGATTCCATCAACGAGGCAACCCTCCCGAAGGGCGGGGTCCGGGTGGACAATCTGGTGGCCGACATATCCGGAGGCGAGAGGACCTTCAGGATCATAAGGGAAAAACCTGACGGAAAGAGCTACGCCCGTGACATCGCAGACAAATACGGGCTTTCAATGGAAAAAATACTGGATAAAATACAACGGAACGGAGACTAGA
>CACZSC010000187.1 GCA_902783755.1 uncultured Ruminococcus sp.
CCGTTTCCCTTTTCGGCGGACAGCTTTGTTATTATATCAAACCACCTTTTCAGTGTCAATACCCTTTTTTCAATTTTTTTGAACTTTTTTCAAGTTTTTTTGCGTTTTTTTCAAGGGTCCGGGGAAAGTTCGTTTACGCGCTGAACCATCAGGGCCCCGGACGCCGTTTCCCATGCAAAAAACCCGGCCGGAGCCGGGTTGTACAGATATTCATTTCCGCATCAGTAGTTTATATCGCAGATCGGGAGAAGCTCATATCCCTGGGCGCGGATCCAGTCGATCAGGTCTCCGAGCAGCGCCGCGTTGGTGGCCGATTCCGTGTGGAGAAGATATACCACCCCGGGATGCAGGGCGTTCTTGAGCTTCGCGAGGGCCTCGCTGACAGGCGGCTGGTTCTCAGTGTCATAGTCGTAATATGCGTAGGACCACATCACCGTCTTGTATCCCATCTTGTCGGCCAGCTTGAAGGTCCACTCGTTGGAGTTGCCTGACGGAGGCCTGAAGTACCTCATGGGCGGCGCGTCGGGGAATGCCTCCTTTACGAGAGCCTCCAGCCCGTTGAGCTCGCTCATGAACGTGTCCGTGTCGACCGTGGTCATCCTCCTGTGGTTCACGGTATGGTTCCCCACAAGATGCCCCTCAGCGTACATTCTCGCGATGAGTCCCGGTTCGGATTTCACATAATAGCCCGTCACGAAGAATATACCCGGGCAGTTCTTTTCCTTCAGTGTGTCGAGTATGTCGCCGGTGGTGCCGTACTCGTACCCGCAGTCGAACGTCAGGTAGGCGACCTTCCGGGTCTCGTCCCCTCTGTATATACCGCCGTACTTTTTCACGCTTTCAAGGACCGAAGCATTGCGCTCCCACACGTATGTCACCTCGCCGGTGGCCTCGTTGTATTCGGTCTTCCCGAAATACCAGTCCTCAGGCTGATCCTCGTAATATGCGGTGGAGTAGGAATACATCTCGCTGACGGTGGCCAGGCCGCTGTCGTCCCTCGGCGCTATCTCATATACGTATTTCCCGTCGACTATGCTCCATCTTATCTCGCCGGGCTTCAGGTCCCCGTCCGGTGACGGGTCGCCCGACTGGCCGCTCTCGCCGGTTTCCGGATTGTCCGGTCCCGGTCCGGCGGTATCCATCGTCTCGCTCGGCTTGTCCGTCCTTCCAACGCCGGAAGATGACGGTCTGGCCGGGGTGGGCGCCTTCGAGCACGCGGCAGCCAACACGAACAGCGCTGCCAGCAGAAGTGCCGTGATCATCTTAAAATACTTCATTTAATATGTACACCCTTCCGAGCAATATATGTAATATGCAGATCCTTCAGGATCCGGTTTGATTGTATCACACGCAGGCCTGCAAAGTCAAGTTTGACAAAACCGCCGGCCGATTGTATAATTAGCCCGTGGGATGGGTCATCGCGTGTCAATACGCCGCAAGGTATGGCATGAGGAAAGTCCGGGCATCGCAGGGCAGGATAACGGATAACGTCCGCCGAGGGCAACCTCCGGGAAAGTGCAACAGAAATAGCCTACCGTCAGCGGGATACCGCAGGCGGTACAGATGGAAAGGCGAGGTAAAAGCTCACCGGCACGACAGGCAACTGTGTGCAAATGTAAACCCTATCCGATGCAACACCTTACCGCAGGGATGCCATGCATCCAGACCGGCCCGGTCCGTCTGCAAAGGTGGCTCGAGGTATCTGGCAACATTTATCCCAGATGGATGATGACCGGGGAGCTCCGCTCCTCACAGAACCCGGCTTACATTCCCTCCGAACGACTCCCACACGGGAGTTTTTTCGTTTGTGCAAGATAATACCTTCAGGGAGGATAACATCAATGAAGAAGACCATCATTTCAGTATCGCTGATCCTGCTCATCGTTCTGTCCGCCGCGCTCTCGTCCTGCACGCAGCAGCCGAAAAGGAACCTGCTGGAGATACAGCCCTTCGCGAAGATGGAATCCGTCAACACCACGGACTACCAGTTTACGAAGGACGACTTCGAAGTCACCGCCATATACGATGACGGCACTGACGAGCTGACCACGGATTACGAGTTCACGGTGGTGAGCCTGAAGAACGGGTACTACACCATCGAGTTCACCCTCGAAGACCAGAAGAACTACTGCTTCGTCATGTGCGACATAGACATATACAGCGACGGGAACAAATAACGGAAGGCAAACTAAAAGAGGAGGCGTCAGTCTCCTCTTATCCTTTTCATGATGCTCTCAACTTCCTGCCTGTCAGAAACGATCCCGAGGATCTCCGCAAGAGCGTTCACGGTCATTTTCTCCGGCAGGCCCAGTTCCCTGCACAGAAGCTTACGGTTCTCGGCCGAGCGGGCGGTGCCGTTGAGCCCCATCTCATACAGGAAGGCCCTGCTTATCCGGTCCGTCCCGGGAACGTTTTCCGTCCCGTCATCCGAAAGCTCCGGATGGGAGTCGGCAAAACTCCGGAAGATCTTTTCAAGCACGCCGTTTTCCATGCCCTCGACCCCCAGGAGCCCGGCCTTCGATCTGCTGTCCTTTCTCCTTTCCCTGCCGGGTATCTCCGGGATGTACAGGTCATATACCGTGATCCCGTTCAGCATGCCCTTCAGTTTCGAGCGGATCTGTTTTCCCCCGCCGTCGCTGTCGCACAGAAGTATCACGCCTTCCCTGCCGGCCTTTGCTATGAGGTCCCTCTTTTCCCTGTTGTTGAATATTCCGAAGCCTTCGGTGGATAAGACGGCCGAACTGACTATCTGCTTCACCTTGAGCTTGTCGTATTTTCCCTCTACCACCACGGGTATCCTGAAACCGAACAATTGCCCGTCCTCCTGCCGTCATTTCCCGGCCCCGCAGATCAGCCTCTCTATGGTGCTGTATCCGTCGGCGCCGTTCTTTATCATACGGTCGGCCTCCACCGCCTTTTCCATTATCCCCTCGAAATACTCGGTGCTCCTCAGCTTCGCAGCACCATAGCGGAGCTTCGCGGGATACTCGCTGAGCCTCATGCTCTTCGTGTAGTCCTTCAGGTCGCGCCCGTCCTTTATGAACAGGGCCGCCGCGCTGAGATCCGAGAAGGTCTTGTTTATCTGGGACAGCACGTATATGGGCTCCTCCCGGTTTTTCTTCTTTATGCCGAGGCACAGCAGCGCAGTCCTGGTGTCTCCTTTCAGCACCGCGTTCACCATCCGGAACGCCTCTTCCTCGTCGGTGCGGGATATGCTGTTTTCCACATCCCCGGGGAGCACCCGCTTCCTTCCGGCGGCGCATACCGCGGCTCCGAGCTTGTCTGTCTCCCCCCGCAGCCTCGTCATGTCGGATCCCGCTGTGTTTATGATCTGCTTCGCCAGCGCCATGTCTATTTCCAGGTCATATCCCGTCTTGAGCCTTCTGCATATCCATTTCGAGAGCTCGTCAGCGTTCCTGTAGGGGAAATCGACCAGTTTGACATTCCCGGACAGCGAGTCAAGGAACCCGCCCTTCTTCCTGGCCGCAGCCGTGTCGAACCCTCCGGAGACGGCGTTCACTATGAACACGGTGTCGCCGGCGGACTCGTCAGCCACCATGTCCATCAGCCGGATCAGTTTCGTCCTGTCGGCCTTTTCCGTCCTGTCGAGGGCTGCGAACTCGCAGACCACGAGTTTCTTGTCCGTCATCATCGGGGGCGACATGACGGCGCTTTCAAGGCCTTCCGCATCGAACTCCTTCTCTCCGAAGAAGAAACTGAACACATTGAAGGCCTCCATGGTCCCGTCGGCCGAGAACAGGGACGATCTGATCTCGCCCGTCCGGTGTCTCTTCAGATAGTCCTCTTCCCCGAACAGGAAATACGTTCCGGCAACGGACGACGATTTTATCTCGGCAGACAAGTCTTTTTCCTGCATGAACATATCTCAAACACCTCTTATCGTCCTTTCCGCATGTTTGTGCCCCGTTTTCCGCCGGGCAGTCTTGCAAATCATCTTCATTATATATATAATTATATGTTAGCAGTTTGTTTTGGGAGGCGCGTATGGCCAACATAATCGACTACATCGCCTGGAGAGGCGACATAACGTTCGGGATGTCACCGTTCTGCGAGGTCGACAACGTCATTTTTTCAGCTCTCTCGGCCGTCGACTACGGTCAGGTCCTTCAGCCCTGTCTTCTGGGCACGCCGAAAAGACTTGACGCTGTATATGAGGAGCTCAGCGCCGAGCCGGGATTCGACACCACTGACAACACGCACATCCTTCTCAGGGACGCGGCCGGATCAAAGAGGTTCAGTCCCGTCTACATGGTGTACCGCAAGGTGGTGTTCAGCGAGGAGGAGACCGTCCAGTTCGGAGCGGTGACCTTCATCCTGCCCGACAACTCCCTCTACGTGGCGTACAGGGGCACGGACAGCACCCTCGTGGGCTACCGCGAGGATTTCAACATGAGCTTCGAGGAACAGATACCTTCGCAGGCGCTTGCCGTGGACTATCTGAAGGACGTCGCCTCTGTCTTCAAGGGGAAGATCCGCGTGGGCGGCCACTCGAAAGGCGGCCATCTGGCGGAATACGCCCCCGCCTTCTCCTCCCCTGCAGTGCAGGACAGGATAACCGAGATATACAACAACGACGGCCCCGGCTTCATCAGCGAGACCCTCGGAGCCGGAAACTTCGCGGCCATATCACCCAAGCTCAGGGTCATAGTCCCCCAGTCGTCCCTTGTGGGCATGCTCCTGGAGCACTCAGCGGGATACACCGTGATCGAGAGTTCCGAAAGAGGCGGCCTGCCGCAGCACGACATGTTCACCTGGAAGGTGACGGGACCTTCCCTGATCCACCTGAAAGAGCTCTCGTCCACAGGCAAGAGGCACGAGGACGTCATGAAAAAGTGGCTTTCCTCCGTCGATCAGGAAGAGCGGGAGAAATTCGTCAACAGCATGTTCGGGATCTTCGAATCCACTGGCGCAAAATCGCTGTCCGACCTGTCGAAGGACACCTTCAACAGCCTTCTGACGGCAGTCAGGACCTACGGGACCCTGGATCAGGATTCCAAGGACAACATCATAAGCTCCCTCAAGAGATTCGCGGAAGCTTTCATCCGCTGATCCCACGAAAATTATACCTTTACCGCGGACCCGTGTCAAGGCTGCGCGGCCCCTGAAGAATACATAGATAACGGATAAAAAAATGAGCATAATCGAACTTCTTATAACCTCCGTGGCCCTGTCCGCGGACGCCTTCGCGGTCTCGGTCTCGAAAGGCCTTTCCGCCGGGAAGGTCACCGCGAAGCACTGCGTCATATGCGGCGCGTGGTTCGGGGGATTCCAGGCCCTGATGCCGGCTGTCGGGATGATCGTCGGCAGCAAACTGTCCGAGGTGATAGCCAGCGGCGCCCATCACTGGATCGCCTTCGTCCTTCTGGCGTACGTGGGCGTCAGCATGATAATCTCCGCGGCCCGCAACAAGAAGGAAGGGGAAGACAGCAGCTTTGCCGCCCGGAAGATGCTGGTGCTGGCGGTCGCCACCAGCATAGACGCCCTGGCCGTGGGATTCGCCCTCTCCATGAAGACCCTTCCGCCCTTCGCGGTGGTCTACTATCCCCTCGTCATAGGGGCGGTCACGTTCTGCCTCTCGTTCGTCGGGGTGCTGATAGGCAACAGGCTGGGGGAGAAGCACAAGAGAGCGGCGCAGTTCGCGGGAGGCGTGATCCTCCTGCTGATAGGAGTGAAGTCCCTCCTCGAGGGGTTCCACGTTATATGAATACCAGAAAAGAAAAATATATATTTTAAGGATAGATAACCATGTCAAAGAAAACTAAAGACCCGAGAATGGGCATCGTCGGAGGCCAGGCCGTACTTGAAGGCGTGATGATGAAATCCGGCGACAGATGCTCCCTTGCCGTAAGGACCGGGGACGGAATAAAGGTGGAGAATTCCACCAGCGTCTCCCTGAGACAGAAGAACAAATTCTTCAACATACCCGTGATCCGCGGTGTTGCTACATTTGTAGAACAGCTGATCCTTTCCATGCACATGCTCACCAGATCCGCGGAGATGCAGGGCATCGACGACGCCGAGCCCACGACGAAATTCGGAAAGTGGCTCAACAGGAAGTTCGGCGACAAGATCATGACCATCGCCAGTGGCATCGGCACCGTGATAGGCCTTGCCCTGGCCATAGGGCTGTTCCTTCTGCTTCCCACCTTCGCAGCCAAGGGGATAGACGCGCTGACGGGCGGCTTCATAGGACGCTTCCCCGTCCTCCGCTCCCTTATCGAGGGCCTCATCAGGATCATAATATTCGTGGCCTACGTCTGGCTCGTGTCGCTCCTGCCCGATATCCGCAGG
>CACZSC010000188.1 GCA_902783755.1 uncultured Ruminococcus sp.
AGATCTATCATGACCAGGCTGTCCCTGACTTCTTCCGGGAACTTCAGCAGGGTGTCGCCGCCGGCTTTCTCGAACTCATCGGGGGATACCGTGATGCCCCCGGTTATGACGGCACCGTCTTCACCCTTATATGTCACGGGGCACATTTCCGTACCGCTGTCCTGCGCCTCGAGTACGACAGACTCATCAAGCCTGTATTCTCCAGGCATTATATATACGGTTATCCCGGAGCAGTCCGTCTTGTCCATCAGGCGCACGGCGTCTCTCGCCGCCGAGATGGTGGCGAATGGAGAGCTTTCGCTTCCGTCAGCCGTTTCGTCATCTCCGTCGGGGGAGACATATACAGCCTTTTCGCAGAGGGATACGTGCTGTCTCAGCTTAACGTCAGCCATCCTTGTGATGATCGCGGATACTTCCGATCTCTTTATGGACCTGTCCGGATAGAAATTGCCCTGCCTGTCGGACCCCGTCAGGATTCCCGACCTGTAGAGAGCGTAGACCGCCTCTGCGTATTCGTCACCGGGATCCACATCCGGGACCGCACCGTCCGGCACGTAGTTCCTGTCCGGCAGCGCCTCTTCAGGAAAGGCGTTTCTGAGGATCGCAGCGAAGAGACCTCTTGAAGCCTGCCCGTTCAGATCCTCGGGAAGATCCAGACCGTCAAGCACGCCGTTTGCGTCGCAGTAATCCACGTATGCCTTATGCCAGGGGGAGGATTTCTCAAACTCGTCCGTGCCTCTCGCGTATATGGAATGAAGTCGTGCGGCGATGGTGCAGGTCTCAGCCACCGTTATATTGCCTGAGGGGTCGAACCTGCCGCCCCCTTTGCCGTTCATTAGCCCCAGCTCGTAGACTTTCGCCACATTGTCGTGGAACCAGTCCGTGAACAGCACGTCACCGAACACTCCTTCGACATATTCGTCTCTTTTCGTGAAATTGTCCAGTCCGTCAGCTCTTTCCGAGGCGAAGACTGGAGCTGATGAGGCAGCTGTCATCAGGAGAGCGAGCATGACCGACAGCGCCTTTGCAAATGATTTTCTCATAGAAAACTCTCCGCTCTATTTTGTAGTTACCATTATATCATAAGGGTTGCATCCGGAAAAGTCCGCGCAGTTAAAATGCATGGGTCAGTATGCCGAAAATGCGAACGTTTTTTTGTGTATTCTGTCGGAAGCCGCAAGTCCGGCCGAAAACAAAAACCGCCCGCATGAATGCAGGCGGAAAAGCTGCTGCCGGGTACGGAGGCTAGTCTGACAGATCCACGTCCGGGGCGATGAAGATGCTGTATCCGGGATACATTTCCTTCACTTCCGAAGTCAGTATCTCAAGGGCTTCCTTGTCAGTGATGTCAAAGGAAAGCACCACGTCGAACCTCATTATCCTGTTGACCTGATCGAGGTAGAAACCGTGGAGCTGGATCGCCCATTCGTGGGACAGTACTTTTTCCATTACCCGGTTCCGTATCTCGGCTGCTTCGTCGTTGCTGGTATTGTAGGAATACACTCCGACGCCGGTGAGTATGACTCCTGTCTCCGTGTAGACACTGGCCTGGACCCTCCTTGTCAGGACATCGAGTTCCTCCACTGTCATGGTATCCGGCAGCTCCAGATGGACGCTGGCGTAGTTCTTGCCCGGTCCGTAGTTGTTTACGAACAGGTCAAAAGCGCCTCTGACTTCAGGCTCTCTCACGAGGATTTCCTTTATCTTCTTCGTCAGTTCCGCGTCTGCCCGTTTTCCCAGGATGTCATCCAGGGTCTCGAGGATTATGTCGATACTTGCCTTGATGATGAAAAGGGAAATGACGATGCCAACATAGGCCTCGAGAGAAAATCCGGTTATCAAGAATATGATGGTGGACACAAGGACCGATGCTGAAAGGAGCGCGTCGAACAGGGCGTCACTTCCGGAGGCTTCAAGAGCGCCGGAACCGGCTTTTTTGCCCTGGGACTTCACGAATCTTCCCAGTATGAGCTTTACCACGATGGCGACGGAGATTATGACAAGGGACGGCCACGAGTGATCCGGTGCCTGCGGGTTTATGATGCCCTTGATGGATTCGATAAGGGACGTGACGCCTGCGAAGAAGACGATGGCACCCACGATGAGAGCGCTGAGGTATTCGACTCTTCCGTGGCCCAGGGGGTGTTTCTTGTCAGGACGTTTCCGGGATATCTTTGAGCCGATTATGGTGACTACGGAAGACAGGGCATCCGACAGGTTGTTGACCGCGTCAAGCACCATGGCGATGGAGCTTGCGATAAGGCCTATGACTGCCTTGAAGGCTGCCAGGGCCACATTGGTCAGTATCCCTATGATACTGGTCCTTACGATAATTCTGTCCCGGGACAGAGGCTGCCCGGAGCTGTCTGTTTTACTCATTATATATATGCCTCCTTATTCGGAAACATCGTTTTCTTC
>CACZSC010000189.1 GCA_902783755.1 uncultured Ruminococcus sp.
CATGGCCGGTCTGGTATACGAATGGATCAAGAGCATAGGCGGACTTGCTGAGATGAAGAAGAGGAACGAAGCGAAAGCCGCTCTCCTCTATGACTATCTCGACAGTCAGGATTACTACATCGCTCCGGTTGAGAAGGCAAGCAGATCCATGATGAACGTGACCTTCGTCACCGGAAATCCGGATCTTGACGCAAAGTTCGCGAAAGACGCCGCTGCCGAGGGTCTCAAGAACCTGAAAGGCCACCGTTCCGTTGGCGGCATGAGAGCTTCCATATACAACGCGATGCCTTACGAAGGTGTCGAAAAGCTCGTGGCATTCATGAAGAGATTCGCATCTGAAAACGCAAAATGAGGTAAATAGAATGAAACAGATAAAACTCATAAACAAGATAGCCGCCGTAGGCACCAACAGATTCGATCCGAAGGAATATGAAGTCTCTACGGTATGCGACAATCCGGATGCCATAATGGTAAGATCCGCCGCTCTCCACGACATGCAGTTCCCTTCCAGCCTCAAAGCTATCGCCCGCTGCGGAGCCGGTGTCAACAACATCCCGCTCGACAGATGCGCTGACGAAGGTATAGTGGTCTTCAACACACCCGGAGCAAACGCCAACGGCGTCAAGGAGCTCACGATAGCTGCGATGCTCCTGGCTTCCAGAAACATCGTTGGTGGTATCAACTGGGCCAACACTCTCGAGTCTGATGTCGAGAAGAGCGTGGAAGCCGGCAAAAGCTCATATGCAGGCTGCGAACTCAAGGGCAAGACCCTCGGCGTTATCGGGCTCGGCGCCATCGGCGGTCTTGTGGCAAATGCAGCAAAGAACCTCGGCATGACGGTTTACGGCTGCGACCCGTATATAACGATAGATGCCGCATGGGGGCTCTCGAGCTCCATAAGGAAAGCGACGACCTACGAGGAGATCTTCGAGATCTGCGACTATATCACGCTCCACGTTCCATCCACCAAAGACACGAAGAACATGATCAACGCGGGCTCCATCGCAAGAATGAAGAAAGGCGTCAAGATCATCAACCTGGCCAGAGCAGACCTGGCTTGCATCTCCGACCTGAAGGCGGCGATAGAGGACGGACATGTGTCCTGCTACGTGACAGACTTCCCCACAGCGGAGCTCATAAACGTACCGGGCGTCATCACGATCCCGCATCTCGGCGCCTCTACAGAGGAATCTGAAGACAACTGCGCTGTAATGGCTGCAGACGAGCTTATCGAGTTCCTCAACTACGGCAACATCAAAAACAGCGTCAATTACCCTGCCATCTCGATGCCTGCAACAGATGCCCACAGGATAATAATCCTCCACAAGAACATCCCTAACATGATCTCTCATGTGTCATCGACCCTGGCAAAGCAGAACATAAACATCGAAAACATGGCGAACCGTTCAAAGAACGAATACGCTGTGACGCTCATCGACACCTATACCAATGTGACCGACGACGTCCTCGGCAGCATGAAGGACATGGAAGGCATCATAAGGGCCTACTGCGTACACTGAAACCAAAACAAAAAAGAGTGTCTGTCGACCGTTTCCGGTACAGGCACTCTCTTTTTCATACGGACTCACGATCCCTGCCTTTGCTGGGATCTTTTCTATTCCTTAAAGAAATCTCTCTTCTTAAATCCCGCGGTCATGAATCTTCCGAAAGCGCGGGCGTTCGTCAGCCAGATGACCTGAGCGTCATTCTTTGTGTTCTCTATCATTTTCGGAACGCAGTACTCCACGATAGTCTCAGGATAGTCGCCCAGTATGTTGTATACCTTCTTGGTCTTCTCCGGAAGCTCGATATGGGTGCTTCCGCCGTTCGCTGTCTTTATGAAGTCAGTGATCATGATGCCCGGAGTCAGTCTGCAAACGCAAACCTTGTCTCCAGTGACGTCATGACTTTCCTTTGCCAGCGAGCGGGTGAAATACGTCACAGCCCGTTTTGCCGTCCCGTACATCGTCAGACCCGTCATCATGGCGTCATTCGAGCCGTACCCCTCAACGTTGTATATCTGCCCGAAACCCTGTTCCTTCATTCCCGCAAAAGCGATCCTGGATCCGTTAACGGCGCCCTTGAGGTCTATGTCAATGATGAAATCTATCTCTTTTGCAGTAAGCTCGCAGACCGGCTTGTCAGGAGAGTTTACACCGGCATTATTGACCCAGATGTCCACCGCCCCGAATGTTGCTTTCGCAGTATTCCACAGGTTCTGAAGGTCGTCAGGTTTCGTGACGTCGCAGCGGACGCCGATCACCTTCGTATCTGAAGGCCCGATAACTGAAAGTTCCCCTTCAGCCTTTCTGAGATTCTCCTCATTTATATCGGAAACGACTGTATTGAATCCAAGCTCCTTGAACTTCTTTGCCTGACAGAGTCCGAACCCTCTCGCCGAGCCCGTGATCACAACTGTTTTCATGACTTTCTCCTCCTATTTTATGAACATCGCATCCCCGAAACTGAAGAAGCGGTATTTTTCATTTACTGCCTCAGCATATGCCCTCAGCATCTTTTCACGGCCCGCAAAAGCAGATACCAGCATCAGCAAAGTGCTTTCAGGCAGATGAAAATTCGTTATCAGCGCATCAACCGTCTTGAACCGGTATCCCGGATAGATGAATATGCCTGTATCAGTATTCACGGGATGCACAAGACCGTCTTCGTCCGCCACCGATTCCAGTACCCTGCACGATGTAGTGCCCACCGCAATGACCCGTTTGCCTTCTTTCTTGGCGCGGTTAATTATCCCGCAGCTTTCCTCTTCGACCCTTATGTACTCGGAATGCATCACATGATCCCGTATGTTGTTTTCCTTCACGGGTCTGAAGGTACCGAGGCCAACATGAAGCAGCACAGGAGCGATCTTCACGCCCATCCCCCGTATCTTTTCAAGCAGTTCCGGAGTGAAATGCAGTCCCGCCGTCGGGGCCGCTGCCGATCCCAGGTGCTTTGAATAAACGGTCTGATACCGTTCCGGATCCTCAAGTTTTTCCGTTATGTAAGGCGGCAGAGGCATAGTCCCCAGCCGGTCCAGGACGCTGAAGAACGTCTCGCCCTTTTCCCTGACAGTGAATCTCACTGTCCTGTTCCCGTCCGGCAGCACGTCAGTGATCTCGGCCATAAGGTCTTCATTGCCGAATGACAGTATATCTCCCTTTTTCGC
>CACZSC010000190.1 GCA_902783755.1 uncultured Ruminococcus sp.
CTGCGGACAGATCATCGCGATCGTCAAGGGAACGGGCGTCCCGGTCATTTGCTGCGGGGAGCCCATGAAGGAAATAATCCCGGGCACAACGGATGCGTCGGTCGAAAAGCATGTACCTGTTTATGAGGTGAGGGACAACAAGGTATACGTTACCGTCGGTGCGACCGAACACCCGATGACGGAACCTCACTACATCGAATGGATCTCGATCCAGACGAAATTCGGCAATCAGAGAAAGGTGCTGAACCATATGGACGAGCCTAAGGCGGTGTTTGCCATATGCGAGGGAGATGAAGTCGTCGCGGTGTACGCGTACTGCAATCTCCACAGTCTCTGGAAAGCCTGAGGAACGGACACAGAAAACAGATCCCCGGATCCGCATCGGTCTGATGCGAACCCGGGGAATTTTCTATTTCTTTACCTGAGCTGCTATTCGATGACTACTGTCACGAAGTCATTTGCCGGAACGGTGACGGAAACCGCGCCGTCCGTAACGGCAAGTTCTTTTATTTCATCCTCGTTGCTTGTGGTGAGCGCCGCGCGCTGCGCATCTTTGATGGTAATGGTCGCCTTCTGGTCTGATCCGGTCACGTCGTAAAGACGCACGGTGGTGCCTTTTGCGTTTTCAGAGACTTTGACCGCAGAAACGATCACATTTCCGTCAACTTTCAGGACAGAGTCAGTGAGAGGAAGTTTTCCCCCGTGCCGTGTGGCTGAAGTATAAGGCATGGGATGATTGAACAGTGTCGAGATCTTTTTCATATCATCCAGAGGCGCCGCCATAATACCGACTTTAGCGAAACAGTTTCCTCTTTCGGGACAGATGTCCGGATCGAACGAAGAGCGGAGCAGGACTACTGATCCCCTGCCGCCATGACAGCGGTATGCGTATTTTGTGTCAGTGACGATTCCCAGGGAGTGTTTTCCGGTGCTTTCAATGCCGATGTAGCTGAGCGCAGGTACTTCGTGGGCCATATCCTCGTGGGTGATGATTCCGTAGGGAATATCATACTTGAATCTTCCGGTCCTTCCGTACGACACAGGCAGATCGAATCTCAGCTGGGGGATAAGGTCCTGATTGTCAGTTCCGTCGATCTTCCAGATTGCGTGAATATCATATTCGATGCAGCGTGACCCGGGGAGCAGGGAGGCCTTCACGTTGAAGGAGGAGCTTCCGTATTTTATCTCGAATCCTATGGAGGCCTTCGGACCGGACGGAGTCCAGGTCTTGATCCTGACCTGAGAAGCGGTGTCGCTGTGCAGGTTGATCTCCCTTGCGATGAATCCGGATTTCCATGCAGTCATACCGCAATTTGAGTTTTCGTATATCAGATTCAGATATCCTGAAGGTTCGCTGATGAGCATTTCGTCCGTTTCTTTGTCATAAAGCTCTGTTATCATGGCAGTCTTGGTGTCGAATGAAGCCCTGAGATACTCATTCTCAACAACCAGCGGCACATCCGTTGCAACGAACTCATTGCCCCTCTTGTACTCTTCGGCATATCTGTCAAGGTGATCCACGTCCTTGGGATCTGGTTTCAGTATGATGGTCGTATATCCGAGCGCGGGAACCTTCACCTTGACCAGGAAAGCACTGTACATATGGCCCCAGAATATCCCACCGTATGTCGGAGGCTCCTGGCTGACGAATTCCAAGCGGTTCCCGTCAGGATCAAAGAAAGCGATATCCGAGGTGTCATAGTCGTAGTTCCACACGTAGACAAGCGTAAATTCCTCCCGGTCATACTGGGTCGTGTTGAAAATGTTCAGAGCCCTGACCGGGCCATTGCCTCTGTCACATACAGGGAAGCTCCATCTAAGCATCGGCTGCTGATTGAATCCTACCCCTGCTCCCACTGATCTGGTCATTCCGTCGTCAACGAACGGAATAGAAGAGGTGTCGATGGCATCCGAGATGTGGCGCATGGCAGTGCCGGCAAGTACATTTGTATAGGCCATCGTTTCCTGGAAGACTCCCAGTGCATGTTCCCTTGTCTCGAGCACGCCCGAGCCGGGAAGAATATCATGGAAGTGGTTGAAAAGGACGTTTCTCCAGGCCCTGTCAAGTTTGGACGGATTTCTAGGCGTTCCTGACAGCAGCGAATCCGCCGCGTCCAGTTTTTCAACATCGTTTAGCCTTGCCTCCCCCAGCCTGTTTGCCATCTTTATTCGAGACTGGGATGAATAGCATCCGGTAAAGAGATAGTTCAGTTCCTTGTGGACTTCAGGAATTTTCAGGCCTGAGTTTTCAATGATTTTGAAGAACTGGCGGAAGGTCCCAAACTCAATAGTCGGAGTGAGAGGCCATGATCTGTATTCCATGATCCTTTCTATGTCCATCATGGTCGGGCCGCCGCCGTGGTCGCCGACTCCGTAGACACACAGATATGTGTCCAGACCGGTCTCGGCACAGAACTCAGGGACGAATTCGAATTTCTCCGTTTTGACATCTCCTAGGTAGCAGACGAATTCACGGTACGTGAGGACTTTCTTGCCCGACGGAGAAACGTAATAGTATACCCTGGGATTTTCTTCAGATCCCCTCCAGTGATAAAGGTATTTCACTCCCGCATTTGCCAGAGCCTCCGGAACATTTATGTTGTGTCCGAAGGTATCCGGAACGAAGTCAAAGTCGAAGGATTCCTTTGGGATATCAAGCAGTTTGGAGAGATATTTCCTCGTTTGCAGTATATGGCGGGTCATGGATTCCCCGTCTATCATGTTCTTGTCGGGCTCTACCCACTCGGATGCCGTGACTTCCCAATTGCCTTTTTTTATCATTTCCCGTATTTCAGGGAGAAGTTCGGGGCAGAACTTTTCGGCAAGCTCGTATGTCGAAGCCTGTGACTGCCCGAAAGTGAAGCCGGGGTACTGCTTCATGAGCGTCAGCATCGTCCGGAAAGTGTCCACTACGATGCACGCAGTCTCGTTGTAGGACCACATCCAGTTCATGTCGATATGGGCGTGTCCCACGAAGAGTTCCTTCAGGCTCTTCGCGACCGGCGCCAGGTCTGACAGGAGGTTTTCTGTATCCAGCACCGCCTGTCTGGTGATGCAGCCGTTCTTTTCGAAGCCTGCCAGAAGATAATCCAGTCCGGCCTCTATCTGTCTGTCATATCTGTTTTCGCGGTGTTTTGAAATAGCATCCAGGTATGTTATTTCAGCGGCGATCCTGTTAGCCCACTCGCCGGTCTCCCTGAGCGTGTTGAGCCATCTGAGCTTTTCGATATACTTCATAAAATTTCCTTTCTGCCGCCCGGCGAAGCGGGCCGTTGCCGGGTGTTTTTCGGTGATCCCGTGACAGGATAATTCTAGCATACACCGCAAACCGTGTCAACAAAAACGGGGCGGATCAGTGAGTGCTTCCTGACAGAAAAACCCCGCGGCACGGAAGCCGCAGGGTCATATGAAAAAGCGGATATTAATGCAACAGAACGGTGACGAAATCGTATGCTGGGACGCGGACGCGGACCTGCCCGTCTCTTATGACAAGAGCGGATATGACGTTCTCGTTGCTATCGCACAGGAACGCCTCCGTGATGCCTGATGCCAGCGAGATCCCGGCCTCCTGTTCCAGGCCGCGGTCGTCGTAGAGACGCACGGCCGTGCCTTTGCCGTCCTCGGAATTCTTGACGCAGGATACCTTTACATCTCCCGTCACGGTCAGGGCGCGGCCGGAAAGGGGCAGGGTGCCCGTGTGCTTCGTGGCGCTGGTGTATGCCACGGGATGGTTGAAGAGCACAGATTCCTTCTTCATCTCTTCAAGAGGGGCGACCATGACGCCTACTTTCATCAGAAGATTGCCCCTGTCGCAGAACACATCGGGGTCGTAGGATGTGCGGACCAGATCCACGGAGCCCTCTCCGTTCCACAGCCTGTATCCGTATTTCGTGTCCGTCACGATGCCAACGGCGTTCCTGACACTGCCGCCTATGCCGATATAGCTGAGAGACGGCACGTCATGAGGCAGCTCGTCCCTGACAAGAGTGCCGTAGGGAATGTCATACCAGCCTTTGCGGTCTGTCTCATAGCTTACGGGCACGGCAAAGCTGAGCTGGGGAATGAATTTCCTGTCTTCCGTTTCCTCGGTCCAGTATGCGTGTATCGTGTACTCAAGGACGGATGAGCATTTTCTGAGGGACACGCAGCAGTTCAGGAATGTCTTTCCCTGCTCGATCACGAAGTCGATGAAGGCGTTGGGCCCGGACGTGTTCACCCTGGTTATACGGGTCTTTGCCTCCCTGTTCAGATTCGTGACCTTTGCTATCTGCCCGTTTACCCAGGACGTCATTCCGCGGGCATTCTCCTGGATCAGCCTGAAGAAGCAGGATGGTGTGTTTATGAGGACGCTGCCGGTCTCCTTGTCGAAAAGCTCCGTCAGTTCGGCGGTCATGCTGTCGAAAGTCGCCCGGATCTTCTCGTTTTCCAGGACAATCGGGCAGTCCATGGCGGGCTCGTTGTCGCCTCTCATATACATGCCGGCGTTGCGGCTGAGGTGCCCGGAATGCCCACGGGGCTTCATGTAGATGGTCGTATATCCGAAGGCGGGGATCTTCGCCCTCACCATATAGTTGCAGAAGTAGTGGTTCCAGAAACAGAGGTTTGAGTCGCTGAGCTTCTCTATACAGTATTCCAGCTCGTTTCCCTCGGGATCGAAGAAAGCGACATCGCCGGGATCATAACGGTAGTTCCATACCGCAAGTCTGACGAATTCGTCTCTGTCGTAGGCGGTGGTGTTGAACAGATGGAGGCCTCTTACCGGACCGTTGCCGGTGTCGGCGTTCGCGAAGTTCCAGCCGAGAGGCACAGACTGCCTGAAGCCGGCGCCGGCGCCTTCGGACGTGGATTCCGATTCATGGACGAAGGGGATGGGGGTGGTGTCGATCTCTGCCGCTATCTTCCTCATGGAAGAGCTTGCATATATGTTGACATCCGCCAGGGTCTCCTGGAATTTCCCGAGGGCATGTTCTCTCGTCTCCAGTACGCCTGAGCCCGGCAGGATGTCATGGAAATGGGCAAAC
>CACZSC010000191.1 GCA_902783755.1 uncultured Ruminococcus sp.
GAGCTGTGGTAGTTTATGATATCCGCTCCGACGAAGTACGCGAGCAGTATGTCCTCAGCCTTGTATCCCATCATGGCCAGGTCGTAGGAACCGTACTGGCTTATACCGACTCCGTGTCCCCAGCCCTTTCCTACGAAGATGAAGTTGTTGGGGTTCTCGGCATACTCGGTCTTTCTGATAATCGCGGTGGGAGTAGCTGCAGTCGATGTTTCCGTACTGCCGCTTTCCTGAGCGGAGCCCTCTCCGGAAGTGCTTTCGTTTCCGGTGCCGCTGCCTTCAGACGTAAGATCCTCGCTGCGTTCGCTCTGGTAATCCTTAAGGAAGTTGAGCTTATCGGCTCCCAGGAACGCCTCTGCGTTGTCTTTCGAGATGACGAACACGTCCCGCTTGTTGTGCTCTATCTCGCCGCCTCCGGTTATGACTCTGACGGTGGAGGAACGGTATGCCCTTTCCGTGGAGGATGAAGTCGCTACGACATAGGTGTCAAGATCTATATATCCGTAGGATTTGTCCTTCGGCGTATCATCCGGCTTTTCGGTCTCCTCCGGATCTGTATCCGTCGGGGCATCTGTCCCGGTCTTCTCGGGCGTCTTGCCCGCCAGGCTGTCGTAGGGCTTCCTTGTCTCGTATTCCACGCTTCCCCGTCCGACCACGAAGTTGGCGCTGTTCAGGAAAGCGGAGAGCGATATCCTGATGCGGTCAGTATTTACTATCTCGAGCTGGTTGCCGTATATATCCGTGAGGAGCAGCTTCTTTACATATGTTGAATTCTTTGCGAATTCCGTGATCTTTATATCGTCAACTGGGCCTTTAAGGTCCGTATAGCCTGCTCTGACGAGGCATTCGTATATGGACTCGGGAGTTGCTTCAGTGATCCAGAACCCGTTGTGGTGGGCCTCATAGTCCTCCCAGGGTGTCTCTATGGCCCTGAGGTACGGGACTTCCTGATTGCCGCCCCAGGCGTCGCTGGGACTAACCGTGACCCCGCCCATGCTGGACGAGTAGTACGCGGTGACGATGTCGCCCTGATATGTGACGACTTTGCCTTTGGTACCGGTAACGGCTTCCATGACGGTGTCGTTGACCTTGCCCGCCCCTTTGTAGACCTGACAGTCAGTGGTGTTGCAGAGGTCGAACCCGAAATACGAATGCTTGTGGATATGAGTGAGCGTGAATGAACGGACGGTGATCGCGAACTCCCTCTGGACCTCTATGGGCCAGGTGTTGGTGATCTCAGACGGAAGGACTCCTGCGATGTAGCATTCGAGCGGAAGGATGTTTATGAGGGACACCCCGTCCACCGTGCCGTTGCTGTATCTCTTGAAGCAGAACACTCCGTCGTATACGTTTCCGGCGGGAGTCTTTATATATGCGTTGCCGTCTGCTCGGGTCTTCGCCTGGATGCCGAATTCCATACTGGCGCCGCAGTCGAACTCAAAGGCTATGACGTCTGTATAGGGGTTCACCACGGATACCGCCGTATCCTTCGGCTGGACCACGCTGACGTATCTGTCCGGATATATGGTCTGGATTATCTCAACGTATTCGGCAGCGTCGTTCCAGGTGGCGAAATGGCCTGCTCTTATGGCATAGCCTGTGTGAATGTATGACGGAATCGCGTACATACCCATCTGCCACAGGTAGTTCTGCGTCGCGTAGATCAGGGTCGCCAGTTCGTCCTCCGAGAGATCGTCGCAGTCGATCTGTACATGATAGCCGCCAAGCATCGGATACTCGGAATAGGGTGTGAAATAGTATGTCATCCCGGT
Source organism: uncultured Ruminococcus sp. (assembly GCA_902783755.1). Classification (GTDB taxonomy): domain Bacteria; phylum Bacillota; class Clostridia; order Oscillospirales; family CAG-272; genus UMGS1696. The sequence continues at coordinate 1,770 of CACZSC010000191.1, forward strand.
CTTCGAGATGTTGCCGTCTGCCATGACGGAGTATGTGGTGTCCCAGAGGTCCCAGATCCTTTTGAAGGATCTGTCTCCCTCAAGATCCACTATGCCGACCTCGTATCCGGCTTCCGATTCGATCTGGAAGCTGGTGGTGATGTTGTCGCCGTACATGAGTCCCACACTTATCAGAACATCCTCGCTGTCTTTTAGCGAGGATGTATTGATAACTTCAGTTTGAGCGCTGTTTTCGTCAGCTCTTATGATGGTCGTCAAGTAGTATATGACCGTCGTTGCGACACCAAGAAACATGATTATGGCAAGTATCAGACAGAGAATCCTTACCATCTTCTGCTGCTTTGTCACACGCTTTTTCTGCTTGTCCTTACTGTTTTGTGACAACTGTATACTCACCTCTAATCTCTATGAATACGCTCTCGGACGTGGCCCTGAGTCCCCGTCCGTCCCCTCTGGGGATGAGACACATGTGGTTCTTCGTGAATGACATGCCGTTATAGAGCTCGACGCCGTCAGTATAGTCGCTTATGCCCTGTGTGGGGTTAGGCGCTATGCATAGCGCGGAGCCTGCCCTCAGCATGATGTCGCACGGGGTTATGGCGTAGACTTCGTCCCCGTCGTGGAGCTCAAGGACTTCATACCCGTAGTATGCAGCCTGCTGGGAGCCTGTGTCGGAGGTACCGGTCCCGCTGCCTGAGGTGTCCTGGGGGACAGTCCCCTGCAGTTCGGCCTTTATATCAACTTTCGCATTGTCGATCCGCTGGTCCACTATGCTGAGTATCTCGTACTTGAATATATCGTTCAGGTAACTCAGCGAGACCAGAGGGTCTTCAGAGCTGTCATATGCTGCGATGACCACGACTGAAAGCGCGCAAAGGATAGCCATGATCACAGCTGCGATCTTAACTCTTTTCATAGCAAAAAGCACCTTTCGAATGTCTTTTTTTCGAAAACATCTACGTCATTATACAACTCTCAGCCCGAAATTTCAAGCTTTTTGGCGATTTTGAGCATTTAGGGGACTAATAATTAGCTGAAATATGAACTGTCAGGACGCGGTCCGGGGAGTATACGGATAGAAAATCCTGTAAAATTTGAAGCCGATATAGTAGTAGGCTTCCCTCATGAGGAAGGGGAACTGGGTGCCGAGGGACCTGTACATTGTAGTGGAAGTCGGGCTCGAATAAGCTTCAATTCCGTAGTATTCCGCAAGTGTCATGGCGCGCCTCATGTGGAGCGGATCGCTGACTATGAGGGCCGTTTCGAAACCTTCCCTGTCCATTATCTCCATGGCGAACTCCAGGTTCTCCTGGGTTATGGTCGAACGTGTCTCAGTGAATATGTCCTCTTCTGGGATCCCCTTCTCAAGGGCATACTTCTTTGCGGCTTCGGATTCGGCCATGCCTCCGTCGGACCCGCTTCCCCCGGTGAAGATGATCTTGCCGGAATACCCGCCGTTATACAGTCTTATGCCCTGTTCGATCCTTTCCCGGAAAACGGGCGACGGGGAGTCTCCGTAAACCGCGGCTCCCAGCACGATGATGCAGTCCGCGTCTCTCGTCTCGTCTTTAGAGGAATAAATGACTATGGAAAGAATCTCGCAGACGATGTAGGTCAGTATAAGGGCCGCGAGCGCAAGGACCGCGATGAGGACGGTCCTTTTCTTACTGCATGTATCCTTCTTCCCTGTCATATGAGTTTTATCTGTTCGTCAAGGCTCACGCCGGTGGCCGGTATCTTGATCTTGCGGCATCCGGGGGCCCTTGCTGGATCCATCTTGTCAGCGTATTCGACGGAAGACACCTTGTTGCCCTTTTTCAGTGTGAACAGCGTCACGCCCTGTGAGCTTCTTGTGGTCTTCACGGGTATGAGCTTGGAGCTTATGAGGATGGCCCTGCCCTGGGTGCTCTTGATGAGTATGTCCAGAGGCTCGTGCTCGTAAATGACTGCGACTATGGGAGAAGCGGATGAATATGCCGCGGTCAGTTTCTTCCTGTTGGATTTGGTCTCATACGCGGTGACGGGTACTTTGAGCCCTTTACCGTTCTCGAATATGAAGATGAAATTGTCCTTCGGGTTGTATTCCTTCAGGGCCTTCATCATGACGGGACGCTCGCCCTCCTCTGAGAACTGCAGCTTGCTGGCCACGAAATCACCGAGAGCCGAAGCTTTGACCGGCGGGAAGTCGTCTGCCTTTGCCTTGTACGCCTGTGCTTTGTCGGTGAAGAATATGAGCTCGGCCAGGTTGCTGTTCTCTTCCTCGTTGGTTATCTCGTCACCTTCCTTGAGCTTCTGCTCGTCGGCCTTCATGAGGGATATCATCTTTATCTTCTTGAAATAGCCCTCTTTTGTAAGGATCATGTAGGCCTGGTAGTCTTCGGCCTTCTCCTCGATGGCGGGGATATACTCCGAGACGTCGGAGACGATGCCGGTCCTTCTGGGCTTTCCGTATTTCTCCTTAACCTGCTTCAGCTGGGCTGCAATGACTCCCTTGACCTTGATGTCGTCGGCCAGGATGGTCTCGAGATCGGCTATCTCCTTCTTCAGGGACTCGATCTCCTTGATCCTTTCCACGATGTACTCTCGGTTAAGGTGACGCAGCTTGATCTCTGCGATATACTCGGCCTGAGGCTGGTCGATGTTGAACCCGGCCATGAGTCTCGGCACGACCTCGGATTCCTTTTCGGTCTCGCGGACGATCTTTATCGCCTTATCTATGTCTATGAGTATCTTTCCGAGGCCCAGCAGCAGATGCAGCTTGTCCTTTTTCTTGTTGAGGTCGAAGGTCAGTTCCCTTCTCACGCATCCCATGCGGAAGGTGATCCATTCCGTGAGGATGTCCTTCACGCCAAGGAGCCTGGTGGTGCCGTTTATGAGAACGTTGAAGTTGCAGGCGTAGGTATCCTCAAGGGGCGTGTACTTGAAGAGCTTGTTCATGAGGGC
>CACZSC010000192.1 GCA_902783755.1 uncultured Ruminococcus sp.
CCGGTACCGCATACCGGGAACTCAGCCGGCCGGAAAAACGTCATATATGCAGACCCGGGGAGCCTTTCCGGCAGCCGGAATGTTACAAATATATTACATTTCGGCAGTTTTGGGCCTTGGCGGGTGCAAAGTGCGTTTTTTTGTGATATAATAGGAAACTGGAATCGTGTCTGCGGGGGAAAGCGCCCCGCGGACGACTCATAAACTGAAAAAAATAATCCCAAATATGATCTGAGAAAGGAACCGATACTATGAAGAAATTCCTGAAGGTATTCCTCCTCGTGCTCGCAGCAGCCGCTCTGCTCACAGTCGCAGCCGCGGCCGTTGACTATACCGTCTACGCGGACGGCACCAACCAGCACACGGTGAATGCCAGTTCCATCTACACCGGGGGAGAGCCCGCGATCTGGATCTCCACCGACACGTCTGTCGCCACCGTCAACAGCAGCGGCGTCATCACGGCAGTGGCTCCCGGCGAATGCGAGATCGTGGTCATGAAGAGCGATTACTCCGGCAAGCTGGCTGAGGCCACCGTCGAAGTGAAGAACCGCACTCTGACCGGACTCCAGGTAACCACTGAGCCCGAAAAGCTGACCTACAACAGCGGCGATTCCTTCGATCCCAAGGGAATGGTAGTTACCCTGACATACGACAACGGAGACACCGCGGTCGCCACCACGTCCCAGTATGAGATCGAGCCCAAGGGGACCCTGAGCGCGAGAGTCAGAGAGATCACCGTCACCTCCACGAAGAACAGGACCCTCTTCGACACCGTTCCCGTCGTGGTCAACGAGCTCAAGGTCACCGAGCTGAAGCTCACGCTGGCCAAGACCCAGTTCGCAGTGGGCGACCTGCTCACCGGCATGACCATCGAGGCGAAATACAGCGACGGATCCACCGCCAACCTCACATCGGGCTACGAAGTGTTCCTCAATGAGGACAAGAAGATCGACCCCGCCACAAGGACCCTTGTCGCCACCGACAAGACCGTTGAGGTAGCCTACGGCGGAAAGAACTCCAACGCAGTGAACATCACCGTGACCGACACCCCGGCTTCCACGTATACGGCCACGATCACCGGCGCTCTCGTCAACAAGGTCTATACCGTAGGATCCCTGCTGAAATGGGACGGCGTCACGTCAATAGAACTCAAGGACAACGGCACCACGGTATACACGATCCCCTACAGCGAGCTGTCCACCAGTGTGATCTACAGGTTCGTGAAGGCCGACGTGGGCGCGAACACCATCAAGATCGACTACAAGTACAAGAACAACAACTATCCCATCGTACTCTCCGGACTGACCGTCTCCGAGAGCCTCGGAGCCCTCAACCCGTACCAGATCCTGGACATCTACCTGAAGGAGGACAGCTATCCCACGGGATACACCTTCAGCATCACCGACGTGGACCAGATCAGGTATACCGAGAGCAGGAACGGAAGCAGATACAGGATCTCCGGCGAGGAGCTGGCCCTCTATGTGGACGAGATGAGCCTTGAAGTGCTCACCAAGGAAGGCGAGCGCAAGCCCAACTCCAGAAGATCCTACCGCAGCACCATCGAGAAGGAAGACGTGTTCTCCGTTGAGGGCGTGGACTTCGTCAACGTGAGGCTGTACATCAACGACGCCACCATCGACACCTCCGTCGAGGTGAAGGAGACCTCCGTGGCCATCTACTACGCGGGCCGTATGGTCAACGCCTATGACGGCATCACGGACGCGCTGCGCGACGCCATGATCCTCTCCCAGACAGACTATCTGCCCTCCGTGGGCATCACCATAGTCCTCGGCGAGGACAACAGGGTCAACAGCAGGCTGCTGTTCGAAGTCAACAGGAACGTGCAGATCGATCTGGCCGGCCACAGGCTGGAGTTCTACTCCGACACAGTGAACCCGGAGATGAACACTTCCTACAGGCTCGAGATCACCAACACCACCAAGGAGCAGGGCAAATTCGTATATTACGACGAAGACCTGGAACTCAAGCTGGACCAGGATGACTACTTCTACTTCGGCAAGGACTATGACAAGGAAGACAATCTTCCCGGCATATATACCGTCACCGTCGAGATCGGCGACAAGGGAGAGTTCACAAGCACTCCCAAGGCCGACAAGAACGACCTGATCAAGATTCCTCTCGGAAACGAGCTCACCATCACCGTGACTCCCGACAAGGGATACAGGGTAGACGAGTTCGCCGTCGACAGGAAGAGCGTCGTCGGCAAGGCCGGCTACACCAAGAACAGCGGTGTGGTCACATACAAGACCGTCATCAAGGAAGACTGCACCATCAAGATCGAGTTCGAAAAGGGCGAGGATACCGAGACCACGGATCCCGAAGTCTGGACGAACCCCTTCAACGACGTGATCGAGACAGACTCCTTCTATGACGCGGTAAGGTTCGTATACCAGAACGACCTGTTCAAGGGCGTCTCCACCACCAGGTTCTCACCCAACGGCACCATGACCAGAGCCATGTTCGTGACGGTGCTCGGACGTCTCTCCGGCATCACTGAGACCGAGGCCCTTGCAAGGTACGGCAAGGTCTCCCAGTTCTCCGACGTGACATACTCATCCGCCACATCCTGGTACGTCCCCTACATCGCATGGGCTACCCAGATGGGACTCATCGAGGGCTACGGCAACGGTATGTTCGGACCTGACAACAACATCACGCACCAGCAGATGTACGTGATCATGAAGAGATACGCTACCTTCGTCGAGAACCTCAACACCTCGGTGGACGGCGTGACTCTCACATTCACCGACAGGCTGAAGATCGCCGACTGGGCAGAGGATGCCGTCAAGTACGCGAAACTCAAGCAGTTCATCGTGTTCACGGCCACCAACACCATCGATCCCACAGGCGAGGCAAAGCGTTCCGAGCTGGCAGTGCTGCTGCAGACATACTGCAGGACAGTGCTTGGCTGGACGGCGAAATAAGGGAAATACACAGTGAAGACCGGCGCATCTCCGAAAGGGGATGCGCCTTTTCTCGGCACCGAGGGGTCAAAAGTACCAAAATATGTGCCTGAACCCGCGGGTATATTGTCTCTGTATATATTGACTGGCCTGTATAAATATTGTATAATCCTGTATAAATATTCATTCGAGAAAGTGAGGGGATGTATGTGATCAGAGTATTCGTTGACGGAAGCGCGGGCACGACTGGCCTGAGGATCCGGGAAAGGCTGACCGGCCGAAGAGATATCGAACTCGTATCTCTGCCGGAAGAGCTGAGAAAGGATGCGGGAGCCAGAAGAGACGCCATCAGCAGATCCGACGTGGTCTTCCTGTGCCTTCCCGACGACGCGGCCCGTGAGGCAGCCGGCCTGGCTGACAGTCCGGACACCGTCATCATCGACACATCCACCGCTCACAGGACTTCCGATGGCTGGGAATACGGGTTCCCGGAACTCAGCGGAAGAAGGGAAAGGATCGCTTCGTCGAAGCGGATAGCGAACCCGGGATGCCACGCCACGGGATTCATCGCCCTTGTGGAGCCCCTCGTCAGAACGGGGATCGTCGGAAGGGACGCGAGACTGTCGGCATACTCCCTTACGGGATACTCCGGGGGAGGGAAGAAGATGATAGCGGAATACGGGGATCCCGCGAACGCTGAGAGACTCAGGGCGCCCCGCATGTACGGCCTCGGCCAGAGCCACAAGCATCTTCCGGAGATGAAGAAGATATGCATGCTGGAGAACGCTCCCGCCTTCTGCCCGGTGGTGTCGTCATACTATTCCGGGATGCAGGTCACGGTGGCTCTCCCCGGTGACGGCAGCGCCGGACCGGAGGATATAAGGCAGGCATACCTGGACTACTACGGTGAGGACAACGGCGTCATCCGGATCGCAGGATCTGCCGGTGAAGACGGCTTCCTTTCCGCCTCCGGGCTTTCGGGGAGAGACATCCTCGAGATCTCGGTGTGGGGGAATCCGGACAATCTCATCCTGTGCGCCCGGTTCGACAACCTGGGCAAGGGCGCCTCTGGGGCGGCCATACAGAACATGAACATTATAACGGGAACAGACGAGCTTGAAAGCCTCGTCATCTGAAAGAGGAACGAACATGATGAAATACATAGACGGCGGTGTGTGCGCGGCGAAGGGCTTCCTTGCCTCCGGCATCCACTGCGGGATAAGGAAGAACAGGGACAAGAGGGATCTGTCCCTCATATACAGCGAAAAGCAGTGCTCGGCGGCTGCGGTATATACACAGAACCTGGTGAAGGGGGCACCCATCGAGGTGACCCGGGACAATATCTCAGACGGATACGCCAGGGCCGTGATATGCAACAGCGGCAATGCAAACACATGCAACGCGAACGGCAGGGAGGTGGCTGAGGACACCTGCAGGATACTTGCGGACAAGCTCGGCATCTCACCTAAGGACGTGGTGGTGGCGTCGACGGGCGTCATCGGACTGCCCCTTGACATAACGCCCATCGCAGAGGGCATACCGGCCCTCATCTCGGAACTCTCGGAAAACGGATGCGACAACGCGGCCGAGGGCATCATGACCACGGACACGAAGAAGAAGGAGGTCGCCGTCGAGTTCGAGGCCGGCGGCGCCGTGTGCAGAATCGGCGGTATCGCCAAGGGCAGCGGGATGATCCACCCCAACATGGCCACCATGCTGGTGTTCATCACCACGGACGCGGCCGTATCGCCGGACATGCTGAAAAAGGCGCTGTCAGGGGATATACGGAAGACATTCAACATGCTGAGCATAGACGGGGACACCTCCACCAATGACATGGTGGCGGTCCTTGCGAACGGCATGGCCGGGAACCCGATGATAGCGGAGGAGGATGAGGATTACCGGAGGTTCGCGGAAGCTCTGAACGCGGTGACTGTGGCCCTGTGCCGCATGATAGCCGCCGACGGGGAAGGCGCGACGAAGCTCCTCGAGTGCAGGGTCACCGGGGCTGGGACGGAATCCGCCGCAAAGCAGGTGGCGAAGAGCGTCATATGCTCGAGCCTTCTGAAGGCCGCCATGTTCGGCGCCGACGCCAACTGGGGCAGGGTCCTGTGCGCCATAGGCTACAGCGGGGCTGCCGTTGACGTGGATACCATAGGAGTCTCCTTCAGGAGCAGGGCCGGCGAGATCGAGGTCTGCCGGAACGGAGCCGGAGTGGGATTCTCCGAGGAGCTGGCGAAGACCATACTACTTGAGGACGAGATAGAGATACTGGTCGATCTCGGTGCCGGCGGATATTCCGCCGTGGCATGGGGTTGTGATCTTACCTACGATTATGTTAAAATAAACGGTGACTACAGGACATGACGGAGGGATACAGGCATGAGCAGCGGTATTTCCAATTTTGAGAGGGCGGAGGTGCTGACCGAGGCGCTTCCGTACATAAAGAGATACAACGGGAAGATCGTCGTCATAAAATACGGCGGCAGCGCCATGACGTCCGACAGCCTCAAGATGCAGGTCATGGAGGACATCGTGCTTCTGTGGCTCATAGGCGTGAAGGTGGTGCTGGTGCACGGCGGCGGCCCGGAGATCAACGAGATGATGGACAAGCTCGGCAAGGAGGCCGTTTTCGTGGACGGGCTCCGGGTCACGGACAAGGAGACCGTCGACATAGTCCAGATGGTCCTTGCCGGCAAGATCAACAAGAACCTGGTGAACCTTCTCGAGACCAAGGGCGGACGGGCCATGGGCATATCCGGGATGGACGGGCGCCTCATAGAGGCGAAGCAGAAGGACGAACGGCTCGGCTATGTGGGAGAGATCACGAAGATCAATATCGGTCCCGTGATGGATCTTCTTGAGAAAGGGTATATCCCCGTGATCTCCACGGTGGGCAGCGACGCCGAAGGCAACGCCTACAACGTGAACGGGGACACGGCCGCGGCCAACATCGCGGGAGCTCTCGGAGCTGAGAGGCTCATCATGATGACGGACATCGCGGGCATCCTCAGGAACCGGGAGGATCCGTCTTCCCTCATCAGCGAGATCAGCGTTTCCGACGCCGCGGGGCTGTACGCGTCTGGCGTCATCTCCGGGGGCATGATACCGAAGGTGGAGTGCTGCATCGAAGCGATAAACCGGGGAGTGAAGAACGTTATCATCATGGACGGAAGGGTACCTCATTCCATACTGATGGAGCTCCTGACCGATGAAGGAGCAGGTACTATGGTGTCTGGCATACATGGATCTGAAAGAACTTGACAAAAAATACATAGCGGGGACATACAACCGCTTTCCGGTGGAGATCGTGTCCGGAAAAGGCTCCGCCGTATATGACGAAAAAGGCGAGAGGTACATCGACATGGGCTCCGGCATCGGGGTCACGAGCTTCGGCATAGCCGATGACGGATGGATTGGCGCGGTGACTGCCCAGCTGGGGGCCGTGCAGCACACCTCGAACCTGTACTATACAGAACCCTGCGCGAAGCTGGCAGAGATGCTCTGCACCCGTACCGGGATGAAGAAGGTTTTCTTCTCGAACTCGGGGGCCGAGGCGAATGAATGCGCCATCAAGGCCGCGAGAAAGTATGCTGCGGAGAAAAAGGGGGAGGACTTCTTCACCATAGTCACCCTTGAGAACAGCTTCCACGGCCGGACCCTCACTACCCTTGCGGCTACCGGGCAGGACAAGTTCCATTCGCTCTTCAGACCGCTTACGCCCGGATTCATCGCGGTCCCCGCGAACGACGCCGGTGCTCTGCGTTCTGTCGCAGAGAAGGAGAAGATCGCCGGGATCATGATCGAATGCATCCAGGGCGAGGGAGGGGTCAATCCTCTTGAGCGCGGGTTTGTCACGGAGATCGAAAAGCTGTGCCGCGAGCATGACATCATCCTGATGGTGGACGAGGTGCAGACCGGCAACGGCCGGACCGGCAAACTGTATTCATATATGAACTACGGGATAGAGCCCGATGTAGTCAGCACGGCAAAAGGCCTGGGAGGGGGACTTCCCCTCGGAGCCACCATGCTGGGTGAAAAAGTGAAGGACATCTTCGGGTTCGGAGACCACGGCTCCACCTTCGGAGGGAATCCCGTATGCTGCGCGGGTGCGCTGAACGTGCTCGGCAGGATAGACGAAAAACTGCTGGCCGAGGTCAGGGAGAAGAGCGGATACATATTCGGCGAACTGCAGGGCAGCCCGGGGATCGAGAGTGTCACCGGCATGGGCCTCATGATCGGGATAAAGACTTCGAGACCGGCGGCTGAAGTGGTCAGGGACTGTATGGAAAAGCACGTGCTGTGCCTGACCGCCAAGGACAAGGTAAGGCTGCTCCCGGCGCTGAACATACCGATGGAGCTTTTGAAGGAGGCCGTTTCCGTCATAAAGGAAGCGGCAGCGAAGGAATAGACAGGAGATTCGGACATGGACCTCAGGGGAAGGAGCTTTCTGAAGCTTCTCGATTACACGCCGGACGAGATCATGTATCTCATAGATCTGGCTGACGGATACAAGAAAAAGAAAAAAGCGGGCATCCTTCACAGGGACTGCGAGGGGAAGAACGTCGCGCTCATATTTGAGAAGACCAGCACCAGGACCAGGTGCTCCTTCGAGGTGGCGGCGGCCGATCTCGGAATGCATTCCGTGTATCTGGACCCGAAGAGCTCCCAGATCGGAAAGAAGGAGAGCATAAAGGACACCGCGAGGGTCCTCGGAAGGATGTTCGACGGCATAGAGTACCGGGGCTTCGGCCAGGAGATAGTGGAAGACCTGGCGAAGTATTCAGGAGTCCCGGTATGGAACGGACTGACCAACGAGTTCCACCCCACCCAGGTGCTGGCGGACTTCATGACGGTGCGGGAGCATTTCGGAAAGCTCGCGGGAAGAAAGCTGGTCTACATGGGAGACGCCCGGTACAACATGGGCAATTCCCTCATGATCGGCTGCGCCAAGGCGGGGATGAGATTCACCGCCTGCGCGCCGAAGAAGTATTTCCCGTTCAAACCCCTTGCCCAGACCGCGTGTGAGATCGCGGAGTCCACGGGCGGGGAGATCCTCTTCTCCACGGACCCGAAGGAGGCCGTGAAGGGAGCGGACATCATATATACCGACGTGTGGGTATCCATGGGCGAGCCCGAGAGCGTCTGGTCGGAGCGGATATCGGACCTCGAGCCCTACAGGGTCACGAGGGAACTGATGGAGATCGCCGGGGAGCAGTGCAGGTTCATGCACTGCCTTCCCTCGTTCCACAATACCGAGACGGAGATAGGCAACGACATAAGGGTGCGGTACGGCCTCGAGTGCATGGAGGTCACCGATGAGGTGTTCGAAAGCGACCGATCCATCGTGTTCGACGAGGCGGAGAACCGGATGCACACGATCAAGGCCGTGATGGCGGCGACCATCGCATGACGATATTTGGAAATGAGGTGCTTGTGCATCTCATTTTTCATTTACGGCGCCGTCTGCGCCGTTGACACTGTTTTCCCGGTATGGTAAGATATTTCCAGGACATATGAGGAAGGCAGGATAATATATGAAAAGAATACTTGCAGTTTTACTCATGCTGGTCTTGTGCTTTTCCGCAATAGCGTGCAAGACC
>CACZSC010000193.1 GCA_902783755.1 uncultured Ruminococcus sp.
AATACGATGACGAAGAAGACCGGGAAGACGAAGAATAACGGACGGAAAAAGGGAAGAAAGAGCATGAGCTGCATAGTTCTGGCTTCAAACAACAGGAAAAAGATCGCGGAGATTGAAACTTTACTGGGGGATCTGACGTCTCAAGGGACAGAAGTGAAGTCCCTCAGGGACATAGGATACACGGACGACATCGACGAATGGGGCTCCGTGTTCGAGGAGAACTCCCTCATAAAGGCCAGAGTCCCGGCGGATCTTGGATACATCGGCATAGCCGACGACTCGGGCCTGGCGGTGGACTTCCTCGGGGGCGCCCCGGGGATACACTCGGCCAGATACGCCGGCGAGCACGGCAACGACGCGAGGAACCGGGAGAAGCTCCTTCTTGAACTGAAGGACGTGCCGGAAGAACAGAGGGGCGCGAAGTTCGTGTGCACCTGCGCCCTGGTGCTGCCGGAAGGATCCCCGTATTCCATACCGGAGGAATGGCGGATCACGGACGTACTGTCGGAAAAGACAGGCATCCCGAAGGAAAGGGCCATGGTGGTCAGGGGCGAATGCCGCGGAGTCATACTCGAAAAGGAGCAGGGTGACGGCGGATTCGGGTACGATCCCCTTTTCTGGTATCCTGAATTCGGGCATACGTTCGCGGAGATCCCGGGGGAGATGAAGAACCGGGTGTCCCACAGGGGCAACGCCATGGGTATATTCATCCCGAGACTCATAAAAATTCTTGCGAGGTGAAGTAAAGATGCTCACGAGCAAACAGAGAGCCTTTCTCAGGAGCGAGGCCTCAAAGGCCGACGCCCTGTTCCAGATAGGGAAGGGCGGCGTGGGGGACACTGTCATGCAGAGCGTGGACCAGGCCCTCGACGCCAGGGAACTCATAAAGCTGTCGGTCCTCGACAATTCCGACGAGGATCCGAGGGAGGCGGCGGAGAACATGGCCCGGGAGACCGGAGCCGAGGTGGTATCCGTCATAGGAAGGAAGATCATACTGTTCAGGGAGTCCTCGAGAAAAGAGAAGAGGAAGATCTCCGAACGGCTGAAGGACATATAGGATGACAGGGAAACTGAGGAAAGAGCTGGCCCGGTGCGCGGAGGAGCGCATGTCGGAGAAGCGGTTCCTGCACACGGAGAGCGTGGCCCGGGAGGCCGTGGAGCTCGGGAGGATATACCTTCCGGAGGACCTGGACGGGCTTGAGACCGCGGCCTGGCTCCACGACATCACGAAGGACCTGGACCACGGCCGGCAGTTGCAATTGTGCGGTGAGTTTGGTATAATGCTTGACAAATATCGGGCCCAGTCACCGGGTGTGCTGCACGCGATAACGGGGGCCGAAACGGCCGCAGCGCTGTTCCCGGATCTGGTCACCGGAAACGTGAAGAGCGCCATAAGGTACCATACCACGGGACGTGAGGACATGACGGTGTTCGAGTCCCTCATATACCTGGCCGACTACATAGAACCCACGAGGCGGCACGAGAGCTGCAGGAAACTGAGAGAGTATTTCTATTCGGATGTCTCCGGAAAGGACATGAAGGAGCATCTGGCGGATACTATGATAAAATCTTTTGATATAACGGTGGGATATCTGCTGGAGAGCGGAAGTCTCATCGATCCCGACACCATATCGGCAAGGAACTGGTTCGTCCGCATGAAGAACGGGGGCCTGTTCCGGGAATTTCAGGAGAGGTTGCAATGAACTTTAACGACGAGAACAACAAAGAATTCAGGATAACCGAAAGCAAGCGGGAAGTCCCGGAGCCGGATCCGGTTCCGGAGGAGCCCCTGCCTGAGGAGCAGGTCCCGGAAACGGAGCCCGGGGATCAGGATTATGACGATTACTATCCCACTGAGGACTCCTACGCATATGACGACGAAGCCGACGCGGACACCGTGGAATTCACCCAGGCGAAAAAGAAGAAGCCCGTGAAGAAGGTCCACTGGGCCCTCATCGCCGTGCTCCTTGTGGTATGCGTGGCGTTCCTTCTGGTGGTGGGATGGATCGTGCTCTACAGACCGAAAGTGGACCCGGTGGTCCCCTTCGACACAGATCCGGTGGAGACGGACCGGCCCGACACCACTGACACGTCAGACACCGCCGACACCGAGGATACCGCCCAGGATCCGGTCACCCGCCCCGACGACGGAAGGTACCATATAAAGAACGAGGACAACTACAACATCCTGGTGGTGGGCCACGACAAGCTGGCGGCCCTGGCGGACGTCACCATGATCGTGAACTTCAACGCGGCTGAGAAGAAGATCTCCGTGATGCAGTTCCCGAGAGACACATATGTCAACCCCACGGGCGTGGACAGCACGGCGTACCTCTACACCAACAAGATGAACGAAGTGTTCTCCCACTACTTCAGCGAAGCCTGGACCGGCACCGACGAGGAGGCCCAGTACATGGCGGCCCTGGACGGGGTGGCATCGGTATTCGAGAAGAGCCTGTGCATCAAGATCCAGCATAAGGTCGTGGTAACGCTTGACGGATTCGACAAGATCGTGGATGCCATAGGAGGCGTGGACCTCTACGTGCCCTACGTCATGCAGTACGAGGATCCGGACCAGAACCTTTACATAAACCTCTATCCCGGATACCAGCACCTCACCGGCAACCAGGCGGAGCAGTTCGTAAGGTTCAGGAGCGGCTACATCCAGGCGGACATCGGAAGGGTCAACGCCCAGAAGATCTTCCTGACTGCCTTCTTCCAGAAAGTGAAATACCTGGTGAAGGCCTATGACGTGAATGCCCTCACCAACCTGGTGAGCGAAGTGCTGAAGAACGTGTACACCGACATGACCGTATCCGACGTCATGTACTACGCGAAGAACATCATAGGGATAGACCTGTCGGGAGTGAACATGATGACCGTTCCCGGCAACATGGACTACACCGGGGTCTATTACGTGGTGAACAGGGACGCGACCCTCAGCGCCGTGAACACGTATTTCAACATCTACGACAAGGACATAACCGATTCCATATTCGACCGTCCGAAGACCTTCTACGACCAGTTCGACGCGGGCATATACGAGACCTACTACGCTCCCGCCAACACCGTGATCGACCAGGTGTACAACGCTGAGGACATAGACGAGGATTCGATCTACATACCCACATACTGATATATTTACGGAGAGCAAATGGAAAACACAACTAAACTTCCGATAGAAGAGGGACTGAAGGCCCGGGATCTTGAGAACCCCGAGAAGCTGGCCGAGTTCATAGTGGCCGTGCTGGACTCGAAGAAGGCGAAGGACCTTAAGCTGCTGCACGTTGAGGACCGCACGGTCATCGCAGACTATTTCGTGCTGTGCTCCGGCACCTCCAGGACCCAGGTCAACGCCCTGGTGGGCGAAGTGGAGTTCAAGCTCGAGCAGTACGGCGTGGCCCCGAAGCACATCGAGGGCGCGGACACAGGCATCTGGGTGCTCGAGGACTTCGGCCCCGTGATACTCCACGTGTTCACCCCGGACGCCCGGGAATTCTACAATCTGGAAAAACTGTACCAGGAGACTACTGAGAAGGACATCTCTTCACTTATAAGCGAAGATTAGGTAAAGCGTATGAAATACGATTTTGAGCGCATAGAAAAGAAATGGCAGGAAAGATGGGACGAGGCCGGCATATTCCGTGCCGAGGACAACAGCGCGAAGAAGAAGTTCTACGGGCTCGTGGAGTTCCCCTATCCCAGCGGCGCCGGCATGCACGTGGGCCATATCAAGGCCTATTCCGGCCTGGAGGTCGTGTCGAGAAAGAGAAGGATGGAAGGGTACAACGTGCTCTTTCCCATCGGATTCGACGCCTTCGGCCTTCCCACCGAGAACTATGCAATAAAGACGAACACCCATCCGAGGATCGTCACCGACAGGAACATCGCGAACTTCACGAACCAGCTGAAGCGGGTCGGATTCTCCTTCGACTGGTCCCGGGTGGTGGACACCACGGACGAGGGCTACTATAAATGGACCCAGTGGATATTCAGGAAGATGTTCGACGCGGGCCTTGTGTTCAGAGCCAAGACCCTGGTCAACTACTGCCCCCACTGCAAAGTTGTCCTTTCTAACGAGGACTCCCAGGGCGGCAAGTGCGACGTCTGCCACAGCGAGATAGTCCAGAAATCCAAGGACGTATGGTACCTGAGGATAACCGAATACGCCGACAAGCTGCTCGAAGGCCTTGAGAAGGTGGACTACCTTCCCAACATCAAGCTCCAGCAGCAGAACTGGATCGGAAGATCCGAAGGCGCATTCGTTGACTTCAGCCTGACGGGCTGCAGCGAGAAGCTCAGGATATATACCACGAGATGCGACACGATGTTCGGGGCCACCTTCATGGTCATAGCTCCAGAACATCCCGTGATCGAGAGAAACCGCGACAGGATCACGAACATAGCGGAGCTCGACGCATATAAGGAAGAGTGCTCCAAGAAGACCGAGTTCGAGAGGACCCAGCTGGTCAAGGACAAGACCGGCGTCAGGATAGAGGGCATCGCCGCGATCAATCCGGCGAACGGCAAAGAGATACCGATCTACATCTCCGACTATGTTATGATGGGATACGGCACCGGCGCCATCATGGCCGTGCCGGCCCACGACGAGCGCGACTACGAGTTCGCGAAGAAGTTCGGCATAGAGATCATCGAAGTGATCAAGGGCGGCAACATAGAGGAAGCTGCCTATACCGGAGACGGCGAGATGATCAACTCCGGATTCCTGAACGGCATACAGACCAAGAAGGAAGCTATATCCAAGATGCTGGTGTACCTGGCCGAGAACGGTCTGGGTGAGAAAGGCGTACAGTACAAGATGAAGGACTGGGCCTTCAACCGCCAGAGATACTGGGGCGAGCCCATCCCCATCGTCCACTGCCCGAAATGCGGCATGGTGGGCGTTCCCTACGAAGAGCTCCCGCTGAAGCTCCCGGATCTCGAGAACTTCGAGCCCGGTGAAGGCGGGGAGAGCCCTCTCGCGAAGATAGACAGCTTCGTCAACTGCACATGCCCGAAATGCGGCGGCCCCGCGAAGCGGGAGACCGACACCATGCCCCAGTGGGCCGGATCCTCATGGTACTTCCTCAGATACTGCGATCCCCACAACGACAGGGAATTCGCGTCTCAGGAAGCCCTGAAGTACTGGCTCCCGGTGGACTGGTACAACGGCGGCATGGAGCATGTGACCAGGCATATGATATATTCGAGATTCTGGCATCACTTCCTGTACGACATAGGAGAAGTGCCCGTTGACGAGCCTTACGCGAAAAGGACCGCCCAGGGCCTGATCCTGGGACCCGACGGGGACAAGATGTCAAAGTCCAAGGGCAACGTCATCGATCCCCTCGACGTGGTGAAGGACTTCGGAGCCGACGTGCTCAGGGTCTACGTCCTCTTCATGGGAGACTACGGTTCCGCCACTCCCTGGAGCGACAGCAGCGTGAGAGGCGTGAAGAGGTTCCTGGACAGGGTCGCCTCCCTGACGGATATCGCCCAGGGCAGGGGATCCACCCCAAAGCTCGAGAGCGCTTTCCACAAGACCATAAAGAAAGTGTCCTCCGATATCGAGGAGACCAAGTACAACACGGCCATTGCGGCCCTGATGACTCTGCTCAACGATATCTCGGAAGCCGGACACATTACCGTGGACGAGCTGAAGACGTTCATCAAGCTGCTCTGCCCCTTCGCACCGCACATCTGCGAGGAGATCTGGGAAAGCCTCGGAGAGAAGGGATTCATCTCCGTGGCTCAGTGGCCTGAATACGACGAGGCCAAGACCATAGACAGCGAGATCGAGATCGCGGTCCAGATTAACGGCAAACTCAAGGCGACGATACTGATCCCCGCAGACGCGGACAAGGATCTTGCCATATCCACCGCCAACGCCGACGCGAGAGTCGCGGCAGCAGTGGAAGGGAAGCAGATCGTGAAGGAGATCTACGTTCCCGGAAGGATCGTCAATATTGTTGTGAAATAAACGGAAAAGGGACCTGATTTTAAATATGGTGATCAGGCCCCTGTTTTCTGATGTGTTTTTTGCTGATACCGGTAACGGCAGGTGAATAACACAGGTAATTATCCCTGACAAAGGAAGGAAACAAAATGAAGAAAAGAACAGTATGCCTTATTCTCAGCATGATAATGATGATCGGACTGCTCGCGGGATGCAGCGAGGCTCCGAAACCGGCGGACACTGCAGAACAGCCGCCCGTATCCTCGACTGACACTCCGGATACGGAAGAGCCCGGCACCGAGCTCGAGGACGTGTTCCCCAGCTGGAACCAGGACGCGGCGTCTCTCAACGCCCTCATAGACTACGTCGAGGCGGTCACCGACGAGAAATCCCCCGACTTCATACCCGTGGAGGACAGGATCGCCGTTTTCGACATGGACGGGACCCTCTGCGCAGAGCTCTGCCCCACGTATCTCGAGTACTACATGCTGGCGTGGCGGATCCTGAAGGATCCCACGTGCCAGACGGACGAGGAGATGCTTGAGGTGGGACGCACCCTCAGGGACTGCGCTCTCGACAAATCCTTCCCCTCGGACATGCCCATGCAGCATGCCATCCAGGCGGCAAGGGCCTACGCAGGCATGACGTTCGAGGAGTTCGCCGCTTTCGTCACCTCCATCCTAATTAAGGACGTGGACGGTTTCGAAGGCATGACATACGCCGATTCCTTCTATGTCCCGATGATAGAGGTGGTCGAGTACCTACAGGACAACGATTTTGACGTATACGTGGTGAGCGGCAGCGACAGGGCGCTGTGCCGCGTGTTCATCGAGGGCGTCTTCGATATCCCGTACAGGAACATAATAGGCATGGACGTTGAGTGGGCCCCCACGGGAGAGGGCGACACAGACGGGCTGGATTACCAGTACAAGGCTGACGACAGGCTCGTGCGCACCGACAGGCTCATCATAAAGAACCTGCAGACCAACAAGGTGAAGCAGATCATGAGGGACATCGGGAAACAGCCGGTGCTGTCCTTCGGGAACAGCAGCGGAGACTACTCCATGCACATGTATACCATAAGCAACAACAAGTACAGGAGCGCCGCGTTCATGCTCATCGCTGACGATGAGGAACGGGACTACGGCAATACCGAGAAGACCAGGAAACTGGGCGAGAAATGGGAAGCCAGCGGCTTCACCGTGATCTCCATGAGAGACGATTTCCTCACCATCTACGGCGAGGACGTGGTGAAGACCGGCACCTTCAGATGGCTCGAGGAACTGGCCGACTGAGGAGCAAACGAATATGCAAAACAACAGGGGAACTGCTTTCATGCTGTTCCCCTGTCTCATTGACGTCGTGTGGCTTATTCTATTGTACCTGATCCTGTCTGCTGGCAAGCTTCCCGAGGACCCGGCCCACGATGGCAGCGTCCTGTCCGATCTCGTTGCTGTTCTTCTGGAAGGTGCCGATCAGGGTGTAGTCTCCCGGCTTTATGTTCTCGAAGGCTTCCGTGAAGGCCAGCTCTATCTCGGCTTCCTTCCTGTCCTCCGGAAGGTTCATGATCCTCTGGCCCCCGGCCAGGATCTTGAAGGCTATGACCGGCTTTTTGACTTTTCTTATGGCGTCGAACATTATCCAGCGGTCGTCCGGATAAAGGGTGATGCCTTTTTCCTTTCCGGTGATGAAGCCGCTCTGCTGCCCCCGCTGTCCCTTTCTCGCGTTGTAGAGGCAGGCCATGTAGAAATCGCATCCCCAGCCTTCCTCCTCGGCTCTCAGAAGGGTCTCGGGATCATGGGTCCCCATGCCGGTGATGACGCCCCGGTCTTTTATCTTCTGTATCCTTGATCTGACGAGATCGGCCTGCCCGCATTCCATCATGTAGTCGAGGGTCCCGCCCTGGTGGTATATGGCTATGGGCTCGCATGCCATCATGTGCGTGAGGTTGGCGTCGAGGTCCATGGCGGGGAAGGTCTGGAACATGATGTTCATCTTCCCGCCATCACGGCGGTACTGTCTCAGCACCCTCATGATGAAGGTGTTGGCCAGGGCCATATAGGTATTGACGCCTGCCTCCTCGCACTGGAACAGGGTCTCGATGACCCGGTCGGCAGTGTAGTAGTCCAGCATCTCCTCGCCGGACACTTTTTCCTCAACGTATGAGTGTCCGTTTATGGGATTGTCCCCATATATGAGACGGGTCACGGGAGTTCCGTAGAAATCAGCAGTCGGAAGCATTTGTTGACCTCTTTTCGGCAGAGTTTTCTTTCCTCCATTATACTCCCGCGGAACCGATAAGTCGAGTACACATGGAAGAAAAACAGACGGTGACACCGTTTTCCCTGATATAAAAGTTTTCCGGGAATTCGCTCCGGACGGTCATTGACCGGGGAGGGGGCTTCATGATATAATGGATACGGAAAAATCTGCATAAAATAATACAGACAGGAGAAACAGGAACATGGGCAAGAGCTTCGCTGAATGGAAACCGGGAGACCCGATGATCAACGAGCGCGATTACTGGCAGGATCCCAATTACGTGGCGGAGGACCCGGAAAAGGAAAAACTGGTCCTCAAGCTGGCGACACTCATCACCGACAGGTATGTCAAGAAATTCACCGGAAAGATCAACAACAGAGACCCCGAATACTGGATGCTGGATCTGATCCTCAGCAAGGAACAGGTCAAGTTCCTTCTGAATTTCAAGAAGACCCGCGTGCCGTACTCCGTGCCCGAACTGGCCGAGATGAACGGCATGAGCCTGGAAGATACCCAGAAGATGGTGGAGCGCCTGCGCTGGATAGGCATCATCGAGCAGAACAGGGCAAAGAC
>CACZSC010000194.1 GCA_902783755.1 uncultured Ruminococcus sp.
GGAAAGTCATCCGTATCAGGATTGGTTTTCAATAAAATACAAATACAGAGAGGTGCGAAATGGCAAAATCCAGACTCATAGGCGATTATCCCGTAATAGGCATCCGTCCCACCATAGACGGAAGACGCGGGCCGCTGAAAGTGCGCGAATCCCTTGAAGAACAGACCATGGCGATGGCGAACGCCGCGAAGGAGCTGCTCGAGAAGAACGTAAGATACTCGAACGGAGAACCCGTGAAAGTGGTCGTTGCCGATACCACTATCGGCCGTGTGGCTGAAGCCGCCGCCTGCGCAGCGAAGTTCAAGAAGGAAGGCGTCGAGATCACGCTCACAGTGACTCCGTGCTGGTGCTACGGCTCAGAGACCATGGACCAGGATCCCAATACCATAAAGGCCGTATGGGGATTCAACGGGACGGAAAGACCCGGCGCGGTCTACCTCGCATCAGTGCTTGCAACGCACGCCCAGAAGGGGCTTCCCGCATTCGGCATCTACGGGCATGACGTGCAGAACATCGACGAAGTCACGAAGATGCCCGATGACGTGAAGGAAAAGATCCTGCGGTTCGGAAGAGCAGCCGTTGCGGTAGCTACCATGAGAGGCAAGTCATATCTGCAGATCGGCTCGATCTGCATGGGTATCGGCGGATCCATAATCGATTCCAGATTCTTCGAGGAATATCTCGGGATGAGAGTTGAGTCCGTGGATGAAGTCGAAATCATCCGCCGCATGTCCGAGGGCATCTATGACGAGGCCGAGTTCCAGAAGGCTCTCGCATGGTCGAAGAAATACTGCATCGAAGGATTCGACAAGAACCCCGAGTTCATGCAGAAGACCAGAGCGGAAAAGGACGAGCAGTGGGAATTCGTGGTCAAGATGATGTGCATCATCAAGGACCTGATGAACGGCAACGACAAGCTTCCCGAAGGCAGGGAAGAGGAGATGGTGGGACACAACGCCATCGCTGCCGGTTTCCAGGGACAGAGACAGTGGACGGACTTCTATCCGAACGCCGATTTCCCGGAAGCGCTCCTGAACTCTACCTTTGACTGGAACGGGGCAAGGGAACCCTACATCCTCGCCACCGAGAACGACATACTCAACGGAACGGGCATGCTGTTCATGAAGCTCCTCACCAACAGAGCCCAGATGTTCGCGGACGTAAGGACGTACTGGAGCCCGGAAGCCGTCAAGAGAGCTACCGGATACGATGTGGAAGGCGTGGCCAAGGAGAACGGCGGATTCCTGCACCTGATCAATTCCGGCTCCTGCTGCCTTGACGCCAACGCCCAGGCAAAGGACGAGAACGGAACGCCGGTGATGAAGGAATGGTTCAACGTCACCGAAGAGGACCAGAAGGCCATCATGGCGAACACCACATGGAACTTCGCTGACCTCGGATACTTCAGAGGCGGCGGATATTCCTCCAGATTCGTGACAGACGCGGAGATGCCGGTCACCATGATCAGGCTCAACCTGGTACAGGGACTGGGCCCGGTGATGCAGATCGCCGAAGGCTGGACAGTCAAGCTTCCCTACGAAGTGAACGAGATCCTCTGGAAGAGGACAGACTACACATGGCCCTGCACATGGTTCGCTCCCAGATGCGACGGCAAGGAAGGCAGCCCCTTCAAGACCGCGTATGACGTGATGAACAACTGGGGCGCAAACCACGGCGCCATCACATACGGACATATCGGAGCAGACCTCATCACTCTCTGCTCCATGCTCCGTATCCCCGTTTCGATGCACAATGTTCCGGTCGAGGACATCTTCCGTCCCTCCGCATGGAACGCATTCGGAATGGACAGGGAGGGCGCTGACTACAGAGCCTGCGCAAACTACGGTCCCCAGTTCAAGAGGACAGCGAAATAAAACATTTTGCTGAAATAAACTATTTCGCTGAATAAAAAACTCCGAAGAAATGATAAAGGCCCGGGTCGCAATGACCCGGGCTTTTGGCGTCCTTGATATCATTTTCCTCCCGTGAGGAGAAGGAGCGAATCGAAGATCCCCGTCAGCGGTATCAGCTCCGCGCCGGCCGCCTTTTCCTTCTTCTTCAGGGAGCGTTTGGGGAGGGCGATCTTCGTGAATCCCAGCCTCGAGGCCTCGTTGACCCGCTGTTCTATGGAGGCCGCGGAGCGGAACTCGCCCGACAGCCCGACCTCGCCGAAGGCGATCAGGTCGTCGGGGACCGGGATGTCCCGTATGGACGAGATCAGCGCCAGACACGCTGCGGCGTCGGCGGCCGGATCGTCGAGACGGAGCCCGCCTATGACGTTGAGATATACGTCGCAGGACGAGAACTTCAGTCCGAGCCTTTTTTCCAGCACCGCCAGCAGCAGGCAC
>CACZSC010000195.1 GCA_902783755.1 uncultured Ruminococcus sp.
CGGAGTGGCGGAATTGGCAGACGCCCGGGACTTAAAATCCCGTGATACGAAAGTATCGTACCGGTTCGAGCCCGGTGTCCGGCATCTTCATTGAACATATATCGCGGGGTAGAGCAGTCTGGTAGCTCGTCGGGCTCATAACCCGGAGGCCGTTGGTTCAAATCCTTCCCCCGCAATCATTTGAAAACCATATGGGAAGACCCGGAAACAGTTCCGGGCTTTTCTGTTTTTGAGCTAAACATCTGGTCACAGCAAACCAGCGGAGATAAGGAGGATAACCGGAATGCCTGCGGAGAAAAGATTTACAAAGGCAACATGGAAGATCATGGAGCGGCTGCTGTGAATTTCATAGTTCTGCGCAAGGTCAGGAAGCTGAATCTGACCGATATGAACTAGTCCGGAGCCACTTTGTACCCAGCGGTTTCGGGGGAACTGAAGAGCATGTTTTGCCTCATTATTGTCTGTTGATAATGAAATGTGTTGAAAAACAACAAAAAAATCCGGATTATCTCCGTATATTGCATATATTTGTGCGGTTTCCGACACTGAAAAAGGTTGACATCATAGCAAAAATATTCTATAATTTACCAAAACTGGTGTATTTTGCTTATGGGATAACTATGCCGTTTTTTCGGGAAATGAATTAAGCAAAAAGTCGAACCTGTGAAAGGACCCTCATGAACGAAAAAGTCAGGAACAACGAAGAGGTCGAGATAGACCTTCTGAGGCTGCTGAAGCTTCTGTGGAAAAAGGCATGGATCATCGGTATAGCAATGATCCTCTGCGGAGCCATAGCCCTCGGTATAGCAGCGTTCTTCATCTCACCCACATATGAGTCGAGCGCCCAGCTTTACGTAAACAACGCCAACGTGAGTCTCGGAGGCACGTCGTTCAGTATCTCCACATCGGAGCTGACTGCTGCGAAGAGCCTTCTGCAGACATACATCGTCATCCTGAAGACCAGAGTCACCCTTGAGAGAGTGAACGAGGTGGCCGGGCTGGGATATACATACGCACAGCTCAGGCAGATGGTATCGGCAAGCTCGGTGGACAACACCGAAATCTTCAGCGTTGACGTCACATCGAAGGATCCCACCGAGGCCAAGCGCATAGCGGACACGATCGTTGACATCCTTCCCGACAGGATCTCCGAGATCGTCGCGGGAAGTTCCGTGAGAATAGTCGACTACCCGGTACAGGGTGTTCGCAAGGGCCCAAGCTACACCAGATATGCGGTGATCGGACTTGTCATCGGATTCGTGCTCAGCGCGGCCGTGATCATAATCATCGACCTGCTTGACACGACGGTAAGGGACGAGGAGTACCTCGACCAGAGATTCGACATCCCTGTCCTCGCAGTCATACCCGACGCGAACGAGAGCAGCCACTCCAAGGGTTACGGAAAGTACGGAAAGTATTACTACAAGAACTACGCGTACCACGGCAGCGGCGAGAAGTCAGCGGAGGAGAAGTAACGTGAGTAAGGTTAACAAAAACAAAAAAGAAGTCATGATGTCCGAACTCAATGAGTTCACGATCGGGAACGGCAGACCTTTCGCGGTATCCGAAGCACACAAGAGACTCCGTACGAACGTTATCTTCAGTTTCGCAGACAAGAATACCTGCAGAGTCATCGGCGTTACCAGTTCCATGGCTCATGAAGGAAAGAGCACGACATCCATCAATCTTGGCTACGACATGCTTCAGGCAGGCAAGAAAGTCCTTGTGATAGACGCTGACATGCGTCTGTCGCAGATCGCGAAGAGCCTTGACATCAACACCGCTCCCGGACTCAGCAACCTGCTCGTCGGCGAGAACAACGGAGAAAACCTCGTCCAGCACATCCCGGCCCTCAAGGACCTGCCGATAATCAGCTGCGGGAATCTTCCTCCGAACCCGTCCGAACTTCTTTCCTCGAGACGCATGGAGGTCCTGCTTGAGACACTCAAGAAGACGTATCAGTACATAATCATAGACCTTCCCCCCATCTCAGCCGTTTCTGACGCTCTCATTCTTTCAAAGCTCTGTGACGGAATGATCCTCGTGGTGAGACAGAATTACGTGGACAAGGGCCTGCTGAACGACACGGTCAGACAGCTCAAGATGAACAACGCGAATATAATCGGCTTTGTCCTGACATGTGCGCAGGCGGGGCAGAAATATTACAAATACAGGAAGTACGGCAAGTACGGCAAGTATTATTCCAAGGAAGCATATGATCCGAAGGCACGGGAAGCTCACGATAACGATGAGATCTCCGTGACTGAAGGCGAATGATGGACGTGGGATCAAAACCGGCTGTGGGGGTCATAGACTTCCATTCCCATATGATTCCGGGCATAGATGACGGCAGTTCCTCACCGGAGGAGAGCATCGGGATGCTCAGATCCTCTGCGGAACAGGGCGTCACTGCAGTCGTTTTCACACCCCATTTCTACGCTACCCACAACACATACGAACACTTTATAGATAAAAGGAAAAGATGCCTGAACCTGCTGGCGGAGGCCGGAGGAGGAAAGATCCTTCCGGTAAGGGTCGGAGCTGAGGTTGCCTATTTCGAGGGCATAACTGCCATGGAGGAACTTCCGGGACTCAGGATCGCCGGATCGAGATGTCTTCTTCTGGAGATGCCGTTCCAGCCGTGGACCAGGCGCGTTATCGACGAGGTCATCTCGCTGAACCGCGACAAGAACTTCCAGATAGTGATCGCGCACATCGAGAGGCATCTGAGATTCTTTTCCGAGGACATGCTGTACACGCTCCTGAACCAGGGAGTAATGATACAGTCCAACGCTGATTTCTTCGGCACGAGATCCACCAGGAGGAAGGCCCTGAAAATGCTCAGGGAAGGGCAGATACATCTTCTGGGCACGGACTGCCACAACCTGACCACGAGGCCGCCGAACATGCAGGAGGCTTTGCGCGTGATATCGGATAAGCTCGGGGAAGAGATGCTGCGGGAGATTTACCACCGGAGCGTCATGGTGCTGAGAAAGGACGGCATGTGATCTTCAGATGAAAAAGAAGAGAATACTTATCATAGCGGCAATAGTATGTGCGGTCATCGCGACCGGAGCCATAGTGGCCACGGTGATAAGCTCCAATTCCAAGGACAGCGGAGAGAAGCTGGAGGAACTCAGAGATTCCATAAAGCAGTTCGAGACTTCGGATCCTTCCACCGATACCGAGACGGAAGAACCAGTCCAGACGGACACCGACGAGCCTGAAGATACGGAGACCGACACGGAAGAGCCGGAAGACACGGAGACCGACACGGAAGAGGATACTGAGGATACTGAAGAAACCGTGGAAAGCACGGAGGACACCTCGCGCCAGCTGCCTGCCACGAATGATCAGCTGCTTGATTTCGATTACCTGCATACCATCAATCCGGACATATATGCCTGGATCGAGATAAACGGAACTCTCGTCGATTATCCGGTGCTCCAGAGCAAGACGGATGACAACAGGTACTTGACAACAGCCTATGACGGGTCGTATTATGTTGGCGGAGCCATTTTCACCCAGGCGTCATACAATTCGGACACGTTCAACGACCCGGTGACACTTATCTACGGGCACACCATGTGGTCGGGCATACTGTTCGGCCAGCTCCAGTCCATATATACCAATCCGACAACCTTCGCCCAGTGCAGCGACATAAAGATATACCTTCCGGGCGAAGTCAGGCATTATACGGTGTTCGCGGCGGTTCCGTATGAGAACATCCACATAATGTACACATATGATTTTTCTGTAGAGTACTGGTTCAACAACTTCATCAAGGGAGTTCAGAACGTCAGGGCTCTCGGGGCAAACTTCAACAAGGACATCACTCCCCAGTACGGAGACAGGGTGATCGTCCTGTCTACCTGTCTCAATGAAGACAGCAGCAAACGTTTCTTGGTTTTGGCTGTATTACAAGATGATTTGGCGGACAACTAGCCTGCGTCTTGTTTCAGTATATAGCATTTTTATTGATATCAATGAAAAGGAGAAATCACAATGAAAAGAACAAGGCTC
>CACZSC010000196.1 GCA_902783755.1 uncultured Ruminococcus sp.
AAAACTGGAATACGGCATGACAAGGTGTTATGATATCATATGAAATAAGAAAGGTGGGGACCTATGAACTCAGAGATCATTTCAGGTGTCATGATACCGTTTATCGGAACTTCGCTTGGGGCGGGATGCGTCTTCTTCATGAAGAAGGAGATGAAAGCATCGGTACAAAAGGCGCTTTCCGGATTTGCCGCAGGCGTTATGGTCGCGGCCTCGATATGGAGTCTTATCATACCGGCAATGGAGCAGTGCGAGGATATGGGAAACTTAAGCTTCATGCCGGCGTTTATCGGCTTCTGGCTCGGGGCGCTGTTCCTGCTCATGCTTGACAGCGTTATACCGCATCTGCATCTTAATGCGGAACATGCTGAGGGCCCTAATGCAAAGCTGAAGAGAACGACCATGATGGTGCTTGCCGTCACACTTCATAATATACCCGAGGGAATGGCAGTCGGTGTTGTGCTTGCCGGACTTGCAGCGGGAAATGCACTTATCACATCAGGCGGTGCGCTCGCACTTGCGATCGGAATAGCTATCCAGAATTTTCCTGAAGGAGCGATAATATCGATGCCGCTGTGCGCGGAAGGAAACGGTAAGGGAAAAGCGTTTTTGTACGGGGTGCTCTCGGGCGCCGTTGAACCGGTAGGCGCAGTCCTTACGATAGTGGCTGCAAGCTTTATAGTTCCTGCGATGCCGTATCTTTTAAGCTTTGCAGCGGGCGCGATGATGTATGTCGTTGTTGAGGAACTCATCCCCGAGATGTCGGAGGGAGAACATTCGAATATCGGAGTCGTGATGTTCGTGCTCGGATTCACACTTATGATGGCATTGGATGTCGCACTCGGATGATGAATAAGTTTTTGGATAACAGAAATATCATAACGGTCATATGCCTTGCGGGATGTCTATCTGCAATGTCCCTGACAGCCTGCGGGGAAGACGGACAGACTGATGAGGCGCCGGTTGCTGAGACGATAGAGGTAATAAAACAGGAGAATAGTCCCCGGATAGAAACAGATACGAGTGCGATCGATGCTGCGAACGAGGCAGATACGATGCCCGATGCAACAGAAGACAACGCCGATTCGGAGGATCCCGATACAGACAGCGAAGATGCGGCAGTTGTGCCGGGCGCTGTTGAATCCGTTTCACTCGATCCGTCATGGACGTATGCGGATTTTACGAAGATCAATTCAGGAACCGCAAAACTTTACAGGGCAGAAGGCAACAGGAAGAATTTTGTGATAGGTGTCAATGCCGGCCACGGAACAAAGGGAGGTCAGTCGGTCAAAACTTACTGTCATCCCGACAAAACACCGAAGGTTACCGGCGGCACGACAGCAGCAGGATCGATAAAGGCAGTGGCCGTCTCGGGAGGAATGTCGTTTACGGATGGCACAAAGGAAGCGACGGTAACGCTTCAGATGGCAAGGATACTCAGGGACAAGCTCCTCGCAAAGGGATATGATGTCCTGATGTTGCGGGATGACGATGATGTGCAGCTTGATAACGTTGCTCGTACGGTCATAGCAAACAATACAAGCAGCTGTCTCATATCACTTCATTGGGACGGTGACGGTCTTGATCATGACAAAGGATGCTTCTACATATCGACGCCCGGCGGAATCAGAAATATGGAACCGGTAGCGTCGCACTGGGAGGAACATCATGAACTCGGAGATGCCCTGATCAAGGGACTTAAGGAAGAAGGGTGCAAGATATCGGGAAAAGGGAGCATGGCGATCGATCTGACACAAACGAGTTACAGTACGATCCCTTCCGTTGATATAGAACTCGGAAACCAGTCATCGAAACACGATGATGCAACCCTTTCAAAGCTTGCAGATGGTATGGTCGCAGGGATTGAAACGCTTTATTGAGATGTTTGACCGTTGTCCGCAGAGGAATTCGCAGAAGGTTCCGTTGAGGACGGTATCTCAACATGGATGTTCGACAGGCGGCGTGTCTGCCTGATGGCGAGTATCGTTATGACTATCTCGAATATGAAGAACACCAGGTACATCAGGCCTATATCGGTATCGAGACAAAAATCATAGAAGCCGTGGATAAGTACCGGGACAAAAAGCGCCTTTTTGAGGTGCTTTTTTGCTAATCTGCTGTCGTTATAGGCCTCGGCATGTTTTGCAAGTCCGTAATAGTATCCCATATATATAGCATCTATTACATGACCGGGTACACTTAAAAGTGCACGTGTGACGGCGACCCCAAATCCACCGTCGAGTACATATATGATATTCTCGACAGTCGCAAAACCGAGGGATGCGGTCACCGAATATACAAC
>CACZSC010000197.1 GCA_902783755.1 uncultured Ruminococcus sp.
CCGGTCCGTGGAGGCAGCACGCTCAGGTGGTTCTCGCACCGGGTGATCATGTCGCTGTAGTCACCGCCCTGGGACCTCAGGTAATCGCATATCCCGATAAGCCTCTCGCAGTTAAGGACTGCGGATGCGTAATCGCTGCGTTTCTCGAAGATGAGCCTGTCGAGACGGGTGAAGTAAACCATGTACAGCTGGTTGGCTATGTCCTTGTCCAGCTCCTTGTCCGAATAGAACCCTATGACACCGTCTCCGGTCTCAAGGATCCTGCCATCGTCATCTGAAGCAAGGGCTTCCTGGTAGGCAGACCAAAAGGGCCACCACCCGTCCGGCAGCGCCATTGCGGGCAGAGGCAGTGCAGCGCATATGAGCGTGGCGGCTAAAAGCAGAATGGCTATCCGTCTTCTCATGAAAACCTCGCTTTTTAATCGTTTTGAGGGCTAATGTCCAAAAAAAGCTGAAGCGGAATCTGCTTCGGCTTTTTCTGTATCATTCCAGTTTGTAAATATCCGGGAACAGGCAGTACTGGAGTAGACGTATCACGTCATGTATATCCACGGTGCTGTCGCTGTTGAAATCGGGAGTCTGGGTATATCCGTCAAGTCCGTATATGTCGGGAAGTATGACATGCCTCAGCAGCGCTATCACGTCATCAAGGTCAACGTCACCGTCCGTGTCAATGTCGCCTCTGTCTCCGGCCAGCTTCGCGTGTATCAGATTGCCTGTGGCGATCCTCAGTGCATTGTAGAGTTCGGAATCCGTGGAGTATCTGCCGAGGGACGTGGTGATCTGCCGGATTATGAGATCCGAGGTGCCGTCTCCGTACAGTTCGTCGAGGATCGTGAAATAGTCGTAGTCATCGGCTCCGTCCCTCACTGATTCCAGCCTTAGACTGCCTACCGGATAGGCGTCATATGACTTGTCTTCAAGTTCATCGTAGTGTTCGCGGCTTATATATGCGTTCCCTTCGGAGTCCTTGAATCCGTTGTATACCAGCACCCCGTTGCCGTAGTTGTTGTACGGATACTGCGTATCCTTCTCGTGAAGGCTGTCCCAGGGATCGGTCTCATGCCAGTCGTTCACCAGGTAATACAGGAACCCGTCCACATCGTACAGTTTCAACTGCCAGAACAGCAGGCGGTGCTCGACTTCTGTGTCGTCGATGGAAAGGGTTATCTCAGGATGATGGGGGAAGCGGGTCACGTACCAGAAGACCTCGTCACCCTCCTCCTGCTGCCTGGCCATCCTGTCCTTAAAGGATCCCAGCTTTTTCTCAAGAGCCTCGGAATAGGTACCGATGTGTGTGCTAGTACCGTAAATGTTGTATGTATATCCCTCATACAGCAGCCTCGGGTCCGCAGTGTAGTCAGCCAGCGTGTTGTAGAAGAAGGTATGGGGGCACCAGACGGTCACCACGTCCTCCACATATTTGAAGTAATCGCCAGCCGGATCATCCAGAGCCTCGTTCTTGCACATGGGGATGATCATCTTGTAATTCTCCCCGAATATGCTTTTTATAAGCGCGCCGCACTCGTTCACGCGGTCAAGGGTCTTGGCTGCGTCGACCCCGTTCCCGGAATGTACGGCAAGCGGTTCGTCCACGGGATAGAAATACGCTTTCTCAAGCCATTCGTCGTTCTCGGAGAGAAAGTCGTATGCGTTGCGGATCCTCGCCTCTGTAAAGTTCTCGGCGCCGAACCCCACGGGGTTGAAGCACTGCACCCTCGGATCGTCGAGGTATTTCACGACCCTTTTGTCCTTGAACGGATTGGCGCTCTGGGACGCGGTCATCAGGTAAGGAAGGTTATACGCGTTCACCTTGTTTTCAAGAAGATAATCGTAATACTTGGCGTATGTCCTGCCGTCGTCCCCGTCATACAGCCACGGAGCGTTGGCGGAATATATGCCCCACCACGAAAGATCGGCCATGATCTTGCACGATGGTGTTTCGGGAAGCGCGAAGCCCCAGACGTATACATATACATCCGCTTTCTTCACTTCCCTTCCCTCGGAGTCGAGTATCCTGAGCACCGCGGAATACTGTCCCTGATCAGTGCCGGCATCAGTGTACACCTTTATGAGAAACATCCGGCTCTCTCCCGCGGGAAGACTGAAATCCTCCTCCAGCACGGGGATAGGATCCGGCATCTTTTCGCCCTCTATGTCATCAAAATAGTAGCCGTAGCAGATCTGGTGCCGGAGGGTCTTCCCTGCGGCGTTGGTGAACGGGGTGAGCTCAGCTCTCAGGCCCGTTCTTTCGGTATCTGAAGCCAGCAGGAACTGCGCTCCTTCGATCTCGTTCTTTGCCATCCTGATCTGGTAGGTGTACATTCCCGTGCTAACGGTGCAGTCCGCGGGGGTCTTTGAGAACGAGTGGTCGAACCAGAGATCTATCCCCGCATCCTCATATTCCGCAACGAGCCTGTCATTCGGGACATCGGGAGCCGGATCTTCAGCGCTGTCCAGAAGGTCCTCCGCTCTCAGGGCCTCTTCAGCCGTCACCGCGTTGGGGTCCTCTCCCGCTTCCGACTCGAGAGCCTTCGCCATGTCAGACAAAGACGCGGCGAAGAACATCTTTCCGACGGTGATGCCCGCCCCCTGGTTTGCGCCGGTAAACATGAAATCGAAGCGGAACCCGTTTATGGTCCCCTTCCAGTTGGCGGCGGAGCTCATGTCAAACACGAGATACTGCCATCCGCTGTCGGAGAGATCGTAATACTGCCACACGCTGTTGCCTGCCACCGCCCAGGTGATGTTCCCCGTATAGTAGAACAGTTCGAACGCGTTGTCCGTGCAGCCTGTCTGCTTTATCTTCAAAACCACCAGCTTATAGTCATCCGCCGAAAGGACCGGAAGTCCCAGGGCCGTGACATATTTCTTGTAGTTGAATGTGATGTAGGGATCGTTCGTGGCTTTTGTCGTATAAAGCCTGGCCGCCCTTCCGTGTTCCGGGTCTTCCACGGACTGGAC
>CACZSC010000198.1 GCA_902783755.1 uncultured Ruminococcus sp.
CCTGGTTATGAGCTTGATCAGCGTGGTCTTTCCGGCTCCGTTCACGCCCACCAGAGCACATGTGTCGCCGGGATCAAGTCTGAAGCTTATGTCATTGAGCACCTTCCGTTCGGTGCCTGGATAGGAGAACGAAACATGCTTCAGCTCTATCGTATGGCCCGTATGCCTCGTTACGTGCCTCGGTTCCGGCAGAGTCGACTTTATGCGCCTCTCCTCGTTCATGAAGCTGATCAGGTTGTCTATGAACAGAGTGCCTTCGTAGATGGTGGCTCCGCTTGCGATGAGGGATCCGACGCCTCCCGCGATGGACATCAGGGCGTTGACGTACATGTTGTAGTCACCGATCTTGTACATCCCCTCTGCCGCGCCCTTCGCTATGAAGACGAACATGATGCAGTTCACTGCGGTGCCTGCTAAATTGTGCCCGATGTTCCACAGGCCTTCGCCGACGAACAGTTTCTTAAGCCCCTTGAAGTATTTCTGGAACGTCTCCTTGTAACGGCCGATGAAGGTGTCGTACAGGTTGAAGATACGTACTTCCTTCACCATGTCCTTGTTGGTCATGACGTCGGAATAGTAGTCCATCTGCCGTCTTTCCTTGGAATGGAACCTGACGTACCAGAAGCTCTTTTTCCTGTATGTGAAGTTTATGATGGCCGCCGGTATGGCCATGACGATTATGATGACCGGGAACAGCGGGACCACCTCGATAAGTATCACAAGATAGGATATCATGCTTATGATGGTACTTATCATCGAGAAGTTGTTGTTCAGTATGCTGAGAGGACGCATGGACGCTTCCCTCTTGGCATTCTCGAACCTTGCATAGAATTCCGGATCGTCGAAGCTTGCGAGATCGACCTCATGGGCCTTGTACATGATCTTCAGGTTGATGTGGTTGACCACAAGCTCGCCTGAGATGTTATTGACGATGCCGCTGATCCTGCTGATGGTGGTGCTGATGAAGTTGAATCCGAACTGAAGGATGAGCAGCTTTACGACAGGCTCGAATTCATTTCCCTGCCCGGTCGTTATCGAGATGTACGCGTCCTGCAGGGCGTTCAGCAGGAGCCTTGATATATACAGGCTTATGACCGGCGACAAGCCGTTCCAGATCGCCAGGAAGACCATGAAGATGAATATCCACGGTCTTGTTTCCCATACAAGCCCGAATATATAGAACAGCCTCTTGAGAAACTTGCTAAGGACGTTCCAGACGTATTGCGGGACTTCACGGATGGATTTCGGCTTGGGTTCCTTGAGCTTCGCCATCATTTTTTCCCGGTCCAACATCTCCTGCCCTCTTGGTGCAGCCATATATGATACCTCCGGTAAACAAATCTGACTTAATTTTACAAAATCCGACTACATATGTCAACAATAACGAAGGAGCCGTGTGGAAGCCCGTGAAAATGAAACGGGGTCCAGACAGCTCCTTTTTAATCTGTCGTAGGTGATGAAAGATCTATTCCGCTGTTTCCGTTGCTGTCCTCGAAGCCATGCTCTGGCTGAACAGCCACACCATATGCTCGGTATCGGCATACACTGCATGCCAGATGTCATGCTGCCCGTCCTGATAGTACTTGTACTCGAAATACGGAGCCTTCGCCCTCTTCAGCGCAGCCACCATCTTCCCTGTACCGGTCATGGGCACCACTCCGTCCTTCTGGCCGTGAAAAGCGTAGATCGGCACGTCCATCAGTATATCGCGGCAGTCCGGGTCCCCGCCTCCGCATACCGGCATGCCGGCCGCGAAGATGTCCTTATGCCTGCAGAGAATGTCCCAGGTCCCGTATCCGCCCATGGAGATCCCGGTGACGTACACCCTGTCGCTGTCGACAGCGTACTGTTCCTTAATGTACCCGACAAGGGCCACCACACGTTTGAGTGCTTCCGACTCCGGAGTCTCGCTCACGGAATACGGTCCCTGTTCGAAGGGAACGTTCACCCACTGCTCGTCGGACGGGCACTGGGGAGCTATTATGATGCTGTCATATACCGGAGAATCAGGATCCTTGAACATGTCCCTGATCCCCTCGTTGAGCTGCACGTCGTTGCCGTCGCCCCGTTCCCCTGCTCCGTGCAGGAACAGCAGAAGCGGATAGCTGCCATCCGGGTCGTAGCCGTCAGGCAGATACAACCGGTATCTCAGGACGGTCCCGCCTGTCTCGAAATCGTGTTTCTCGAAAACGTCATAGACTTCATACGGTCTGTTCTCCGGATGTGACAGTTCCATCCCGGGCCTGTCCTCCGCAGGTTTCTCCGTTTCCTGAGGCTCAGTATCCTCCGGTTTTTCGCTTTCCTCCGCGGCCTTTATCCTTTCCTTTTCGGAGAACAGCCAGCCGTATGCGGACGACTTTATGAATCTTATGCCGAAAGGCTCCTCGTCGACAGCAAAGACCGTCAGGACCGCTGACAGTACAATCACCGCGCAGAGAATCAGTGTAACAGTTTTCTTCATGAACTTAAATCCTCCCAAGGTTATTCGTCAAGAATAATATATATCTTTTCTGGAAAAAGTTCAAGTCATTCTTCTCCCAATGTCTCGAAAAAGTATTGAATTGAATGCGTATTTTTCATATAATCTCAGTGTGAACCGGCCCGGTATAAGGCCGGAAAAACCAACGATTTGGAGACTCTTATGGACTACTCGGAAATAGCCCTGCAGAAGCACAGGGAATGGAAAGGCAAGATCGAGATCAGCCTCAGGGCGCCGGTGGATTCCTCGGAAGCCCTGAGCATCGCATATACGCCGGGCGTGGCCGCCCCCTGCCTCGAGATACAGCAGGACCCGGACAAATCATACGTATACACCAGACGGTGGAACACCGTGGCCGTGGTGACGGACGGCACCGCCGTGCTCGGCCTCGGTGATATCGGTCCTGAGGCGGGCATGCCTGTCATGGAAGGCAAATGCGCCCTGTTCAAGGCATTCGGCGACGTGGATGCGATACCTCTCTGCATACGCTCGAAGGACGTGGACACCATCGTCGACACGGTGGCTCTGCTGGCGGGATCCTTCGGCGGAATAAACCTCGAGGACATATCGGCGCCCCGGTGTTTCGAGATCGAGCGCAGGCTCAAGGAAAGATGCGACATCCCGATCTTCCACGATGACCAGCACGGAACTGCCGTCATAACCCTGGCGGGTCTCATGAACGCCCTCAAGGTCGTCGGCAAGGATATAAAGGACATAAAGATCGTGACCTCGGGAGCGGGAGCGGCCGGGATAGCGATCATCAGGCTCCTCATGGAGATGGGGCTCAGAAACGTCATCATGACCGACAGAAAAGGCGCCATTTACGAGGGCCGGGAGGGTCTGAACCCGGTAAAGGAGGAGATGGCGAAGATCACCAACTTCGGGCACGAGAAAGGCAGTCTGGCAGACGTCATAAAGGGAGCCGACGTGTTCATCGGCGTATCTGCCCCCGGTACTCTCACGAAGGAGATGGTGAAGACCATGTCAAAGGATCCGGTCATATTCGCCTGCGCCAACCCGGTGCCCGAGATATTCCCTGACGAGGCGAAGGAGGCCGGAGCAGCGGTGGTATCCACCGGACGGTCCGACTACCCGAACCAGATAAACAATGTGCTCTGCTTCCCCGGCATATTCAGGGGAGCCCTGGACGTCAGGGCATCGGATATAAACGGGGAGATGAAGATCGCGGCCGCCAGGGCGCTGGCATCCCTTGTCTCTGACGCGGAACTGTCTCCCGAATACATACTCCCGAAAGCATTCGACCCGAGAGTAAAGGACGCGGTGGCGAAGGCGGCGGCGGAAGCCGCGATAGCCTCAGGCGTCGCAAGGATATAGCGTCTCAGAATTACGAAATACAAACCGCCGGAGGATTTTATGAACAGGGAAAAATTCTATCTCGCCCTTGTGGTCTTCTCCCTTGTGGGACAGATAGCATGGGTAGTGGAGAACATGTACTTCAACGTGTTCATCTACAAAATGTTCAACGCGTCCGCAAACGACATCTCCCTCATGGTACAGGCAAGCGCCATCGCGGCGACCCTCACGACCATATTCATCGGCGCTCTTTCCGACAAGCTCCAGAGGCGCAAGATATTCATGTGTCTCGGGTACATATGCTGGGGCATCTCCATCCTGGCCTTCGCCCTTGTGAGACTTGATATAATCTCGGGGATCGTGGGCTCTGCTGCCGGTGCGGCGGCGACAGCCATCACCATAGTGATAATCCTCGACTGCGTCATGACATTCTTCGGGTCCACAGCCAACGACGCCGCATACAATGCGTGGCTCACAGACATAACTGACGAGACCAACCGCGGCAAGGCGGAGGGCATAAACTCCATGATGCCTCTGCTCGCCATCCTCGTAGTGTTCGGCGGTTTCATGGGATTCGACCTGAACCAGCCCGACAGCTGGACCTGGATCTACGTCATAATCGGTGCCATCGTCACAGTGATCGGCTTCATAGGGATATTCATAGTGGAGGAGCCTCCGAAAAAGAAGCCGGACGACCTCGGATATTTTGCAACCATAGCGTACGGTTTCAGACCGTCCGTCATAAAGGCAAACGCGAAACTCTACCTTTCCCTTCTGGCCTTCGTGGTCTTCAACATTTCGATACAGGTGTTTATGCCGTACCTGCTCATATACTATGAACAGTCCCTGGGCATGAGCAATTATGTCATAATCATGGCTCCGGCCATCATAGTCGCGGCGGTCACCACCGCCCTGTACGGCAGGGTCATCGACAGGATCGGATTCAGAAGATCCGTGTTCCCGTCCCTGCTCTCCCTCGCTCTCGGATATATCATGCTCATCATCTTCCCGGGCGTCCTGAAAGTCGAAGGAGCGGCGATGACCGTCCTCGTGCTCATAGGATCGATGCTGATGCTCTGCGGATTCCTTTCGGGCATGGCAGTCTTCGGAACGCAGGTCAGGAACCTTACGCCCGACAGGATGGCAGGACGCTTCCAGGGCCTGAGGATAATCGCCCAGGTCATGATCCCGGGAGTCGTGGGCCCGGCAATAGGCGCTGCAGTGCTCCGCAACGCTGAGACCATCGTCAACGGCGACGGCACCACATCCTTCCTTCCGAGCAACGTGATCTTCCTGGCAGCCCTCATAGTGGATGCCGTTCTTATAGTGTCCATGATCATATACTTCGCATGTGCGAAGAAGAAAAGCGAGTGACGGAATATGGCAAAACAGAGT
Source organism: uncultured Ruminococcus sp. (assembly GCA_902783755.1). Classification (GTDB taxonomy): domain Bacteria; phylum Bacillota; class Clostridia; order Oscillospirales; family CAG-272; genus UMGS1696. The sequence goes on from CACZSC010000198.1 coordinate 5,189, forward strand.
CGTTTCGTACGCCTTCTTACAGCGGAAGGCGAGCATTTACCCGAAATCCCGTGGGATGTCTATCCGCGTCCACAGATGAAGAGAGAGGACTGGATGTGCCTCAACGGCAAGTGGAAGTTCAAGACCGAAAGGGAACGCACAGAGATCATGGTTCCCTTCTGCGCCGAAAGTCTGCTTTCGGGATATGAGGGAAAGGTCAAATACGGTGAAGTGCTGAGATATGAGAGGACCTTCTCCGTCCCGGAAAGCTGGGAGGGAAAACGAATACTGATGCACTTCGGAGCTGTGAGCCGCTGGTGCGCAGTATCTGTGAACGATGTCATGGTCGGCGTCCACCGCAATGCCTATCTGCCCTTCAGCTTCGATATCACTGAACAGCTGAAAGAAGGAAAAAACACTCTGGAGGTCGCCGTATTCAACGATCTTTCCCCCAGATATCCCTGGGGAAAACAGAAAAAGAGAAGGGGCGGAATCTGGTATACCCCTTCGAGCGGGATCTGGCAGACGGTATGGCTTGAGCCCGTACCTGACGGATACATCAAGGCTCTCGGTATCGTCTGCGACGGGAAAGGCGCGGACATCACCGTGTCCGGACCGGAAAGCGGGATCCTTGAGTGTGAGGGAAAGACATATGAAATAAGGGACGGACGTGTCAGGGTCGAGCCCGACAATGTCAGGCTCTGGTCGCCGGAAGATCCTTATCTTTACAGTTTCACCGTGACATGCGGTACGGATACCGTGTCGTCGTATTTTGCCCTGCGGACCCTTTCCACGGAAAGGATAAACGGAAAGCCGAGGCTGTGCCTCAACGGAAAGCCCTATTTCTTCCACGGTCTCCTGGACCAGGGATATTTCAGCGACGGCATCTACACCCCGGCGTCCCCTGCCCTTTACGAATCGGACATCCTTGCGATGAAGGAACTGGGATTCAACACCCTGAGGAAGCATATAAAGGTGGA
>CACZSC010000199.1 GCA_902783755.1 uncultured Ruminococcus sp.
CAGCGACATCCTGTATAAGGTCGTCGACCCAAGGATCAATTTTGACTGATAGGGGAGGAAAGATATGGACAACGGTTCAAAACGTCGCTTCAATCCGTTCTCGATGCACGTGAACGTTGATGATTTCATCCCCGCCACCGATGAGGAAAAAGAATACATAGTAAAGATGAGGCCGTCCACCACGTTCTTCCGCGACGGTGTGAAGCGCCTGTGCAAAAACAAGGTGGCTCTCATCAGTTTCATAGTCATCGTTCTCATTACGCTGTCAGCCATCATCATTCCGTATTTTTGGCCATACAGCTATGAGCAGATGCTGGGCGTCACGCCGGGAAAACCGGTGGATCCCTCATACAACAACCTGCAGCCTTTTACTTACGGCAAGACCGAGCAGAGTATTATTGATGAAGGCGGGAGCGTGTTCCCGCATGTGTTCGGGACTGACTCAAGCGGAAGAGACTATTTCATCCGTGTTGTGTACGGGACGCGCATATCCCTGGCGGTTGGCTTCTTCGCCTCCCTCATAGTGCTTGTCATAGGTATCGTCGTAGGATCGATCTCCGGATATATCGGAGGCAAGGTCGACCTTATTATAATGAGGATAGTCGATATCATCTATTCTCTTCCTGACATGCTGATGGTCATCCTGCTGGCCGCGGTGCTGCGTCAGACCATCGGAAACGCCCTTGAAGGGACCGTACTTGAAAAGATAGGTTCTAACATTATAAGCCTGTTCATAGTGTTCGGTGTCCTGTACTGGGTATCCATGGCCCGGCTCATAAGAGGCCAGATCCTTTCGCTCAGGGAGCAGGAGTATGTGCTTGCGGCGAAAGCCACCGGAGCGGGACCGGCCTGGATCATAAGGCATCACCTGATCCCCAACTGCATCAGCGTTGTTATAATCTCAACGGCCCTGCAGATACCAAACGCCATTTTTACGGAGAGTTTCCTGTCTTTCGTCGGTCTGGGCGTCAATGCACCCATGCCGTCCCTGGGCTCTCTTGCAGCAGATGCACTGAACGGGATCTCTTCATATCCGTACCGGCTCATAATCCCCGCGATAGTCATATCGCTCATAGTGTTGTCCCTCAACCTGTTCGGTGACGGACTCCGCGATGCGTTCGACCCGAAGCTAAAATCCTGAGGAGGCTGAACAGAGATGGACAGATTACTTGAAGTCAAAGACCTTCACACCTCCTTCTTTACCGATGAAGGCGAAGTAAAGGCACTGAACGGAGTCTCGTTCTTCCTCGATCACGGGAAAGTCCTGGGGATCGTGGGGGAATCCGGATCCGGAAAGTCGGTCACTGCATATTCCATACTCCAGATCCTTGCCGACACCGGAAAGATCGTAAGCGGATCCATAAAGCTTGACGGCGTTGAACTGGTCGGTGCCGGCGAGAAGGCCCTTAGGGAAGTCCGGGGAAACCGGATTTCCATCATATTCCAGGATTCGATGACCTCCCTCAATCCAACATATACGGTGGGTCATCAGATTATGGAAGCTATAATGCTTCATACGAACAGAAACAAGAAGGAAGCATATGACAGGGCGGTCGAGATGCTTAGACTCGTGAACGTCACAGATCCCGAAAGACGGATGAAGCAGTATCCCCATGAATTCTCCGGCGGCATGCGACAGAGGGTCATGATAGCGATGGCACTGGCATGTGAGCCGGATATACTGATCGCAGACGAGCCTACCACCGCACTTGACGTTACGATACAGGCACAGATCCTCGATCTTATGAAATCGCTCCAGAAGGAGCTGGGGATGGCGATCATCATGATCACACATGACCTGGGCGTGGTTGCCCAGATGTGCGATGAAGTCATCGTGATGTACGCCGGGATGATCTGTGAGCAGGGTACTGCCGATGAGATCTTCTACAACCCCCGTCACGAATACACAAAGGGGCTCATGAGGTCAATACCGACAGTGGGCAATGAGGATGAAAAACTCCAGCCTATTGCTGGTACTCCCATTGACCTTCTGAACCTTCCGGCAGGATGTCCTTTTGCTCCCAGATGCGAGAAGGCGATGAAGATCTGCCTGAGAGAGAACTGCAAGCGCATGACGATAAACGAGAACCATCTGGCAGCATGCTGGATGAATGTGAAAGACGCCATGGAGGCCGATGAGGAACCGGCTTTCGATGAGAAATGAGACTGAGATGACAGACATGGAAAGAACTCCGCTAGTGGAGGTCAGACATCTGAAGAAATACTTTCAGATAAATGTCGGCGCCTTCAAGACAGCAGCTCTCAAGGCGGTCGACGATGTGTCGTTCTCCATCATGAAGGGTGAGACGCTCGGACTGGTGGGTGAATCCGGATGCGGAAAGACCACCGTCGGGCGCACGCTGTTACAACTGTACAAGCCTACCGGCGGAGAGATAATATACGACGGAAAGAAGATCGAATCGAAAAGCAGCCTGAAGGAATTCCGGACCAAGGCGACCATCGTGTTCCAGGACCCGTATTCCTCACTCAATCCACGAATGACTGTCATGGACATAATCGCGGAGCCCCTGGACGTGCACAAGCTGTGCAAGTCCAAGGAGGAGAGAAGAGAGAGAGTGCTCCAGCTGATGGATTACGTCGGCCTGAACAGTGAGCATGCTTCCCGTTACGCCCACGAGTTTTCGGGAGGGCAGAGACAGAGGATCGGCATAGCACGGGCTCTGGCCGTGAACCCAGAGTTCATAGTCTGTGACGAGCCTGTATCAGCTCTTGATGTATCCATACAGGCACAGGTCATAAATATGTTCGACGAGCTTCAGGATAAGCTCGGGCTGACATACCTTTTCATAGCCCACGACCTGTTGGTCGTCCGTCACATAAGTGACAGGATAGCGGTAATGTACCTCGGAAAGATGGTGGAGCTGGCGGAAGCAGCAGAGATCTATGACAGGCCTCTGCACCCGTACACGAAATCCCTCATCTCTGCCGTTCCCCTCCCGGATCCCGAAAAGGCCCGGGCCAATAAGAGGATTATACTGAACGGCGATATCCCGAGTCCGCTGAAGGCCCCGTCCGGATGCCCGTTCAGGACACGGTGCCATTACGCCACGGAGGCGTGCGCTGAATCGATGCCGGAGTTCAGGGAAGTCTCAAAGGGACACTTCGCGGCATGCCACAGGCTGGAAGAGATAAACAGCTGACAACAATGTATGTTGCAGCCGTAAACGCGGCTGTGATAATAAATCAAAAATGCAAATCATTTAAGGAGGAAATCCCATGAAAAAAGTATTAAGTCTGGTTCTTGCATTGCTCTTCATCGCTTCATTCTGCGCCTCTTGCGCTCCGAGTGAACCGAAGACCGATGCCAAAGCCACAGAGATCAGTGTATGTCTCGCTTCCGAGCCTGACACAATCGACCCTGCTCTCAACTCCGCAGTTGACGGCGCGACACTGATCGCACACCTGTTCTCCGGCCTGTCAAAATGGGCTCTGGACAATTCAGGTAAGCTGGTTATCGTTGCTGACGCAGCCAAGGAACTTCCGGCGGGCGTTGCCAACGCTGACGGAACAATCACCTACACCTACACCCTGAGAGACGGACTGAAATGGTCTGACGGTCAGGATGTCAAAGCTTCCGATTTCGTGTTCGCATGGAACCGCGCAGCTTCTGCAGCACTTGCAGCCGACTACGGCTACATGTTCGACGTAATCAAAGGATATGATGAAGTTTCCGCTACCGATGATGACGGCAACCCACTGTATCCCGATGCAAAACTCGCAGTTGAGGCTCCCGATGACAAGACCATTAAGGTCACTCTTCTGACGGATGTTGCCTACTGGAACGAACTGCTTGCATTCCCGACATACTTCCCGGTACGTGAAGATGTCGTCGCAAATGAGAACTGGGCAACAGACCCCGCTACATATGTGTCAAACGGCGCATACAAGCTTACATCCTGGGCTCACAACAGCCTGATCGTGCTTGAAAAGAACGAGTCCTTCGTAGACGCCGATGAGATCAAGATGGGCAAGATCAACTTCTACCTCTCCGATGATGCCAACAATATGCTCGCCAACTTCAAGAAAGGCGACTGGCAGCTCATCGATGACGTTCCTACCAACGAGATCGCCGCACTTAAGACTGAATTCCCGACCGAGTTCAAGATCGCAGGCCAGATCGGTACATACTATGTATGCTGGAACATCAATGAGGATATCCTCCCTGCCGGCTCTGATCTCACAGGCAACGATGCAGAAGCTGCACGTGAGGAGATCAGAAACGCCATCAGCCTCCTCTTCGACCGTAACTATATCGTTAATGACATAGCTCAGGGCGGACAGGTTCCTGCTTCCTCCTTCGTTGCTATGGGTCTTACAGACGCTGACGGCACTGAATTCTACAAGAA
>CACZSC010000200.1 GCA_902783755.1 uncultured Ruminococcus sp.
ATCTCGATTAGAGATGAGAAAGGAACGGCAAGTCATGCCGTTCCTGCTATGCGATATATAACTTACGGTTTCCGCCCAATATGGCCCGGGCCTTTGACGCATCTCCATCTATTTGCCTTTCGGCTGCGGAGGCTGGGGACGTGGCAGATGCAGGAATGGTGTGCCCGTCGCCTCGTTGGTTATCTCCGCTATGAGAAGGGTCATCTTTGAGGACATGGTCTGGAAGAGTTCGGGACAGTTCTGCCTGAACTCGCGGACCATGTCTATTTTTGTCCAGTCGACCTCGTCCTTGGTCCCCGGATTGAAGACCAGTATGCAGGCGTAGGTGACGGACAGGGAGAAGGGACCGTCGGGATCGAATTTCAGGAGCCTGTTGAAGGTGATCTTGACGCCCCGCTGGGGCATGATCTGGGAAAGGAATGTGTCGTTCACGCCAAGCTTGAACGCTCCCGGCCCCTTCAGGACGTGCTGCATCTCGTAGCTGATGTTCTCGAGGGTTATCCTTCTTTCGGCGAGAAAATACCGGTTGAAGACGAAGCCTTCGGGGGTCTCGTATTTCCTTTGCTCACCGTTGACGGAAGGCTGCTGGGCAGGCTCCGGATCCACGGCCGGGATCTCAGGTGACTGTATCTCGGGCGGCATGTTTTCGGGAGGAGTGTTCCCGTTTTCTGCGCCGTCGTTCTGGTTTCTGTTCTTTCCGAAAAATGGCATTTTCTGACCTCTTTCTATTTATGGTACTTTCCGCCGGACGCGATCTCGCCCGCCCGGTATATCTGTTCAAGGAGCATCACGCGGAAAAGCTCGTGGGGGAACGTCATGGGGGACACGGACAGCCTGAGCGCGGCCTCCTTCTTGAGATCCCGGTCCAGTCCGTAGGAGGAGCCGATTATGAAGCATACCTGCCCGGTGCCCGAAAGGGACAGTTCGGACAGATACGCGGAAAGCTGCTCCGACGACATGGCCTTTCCCTCGACGCACATGGCGACGACCGCGGATCTTGCTGGTATCTCCGCTCTGATGAGCTCCGCTTCCTTCGCCAGTGCCTTCGATATCTCGGCGGGAGACGGGTCGTCGGGAAGTCTGACGGGCTTAGGCTCCGCCACCTCCAGTCTGTAAGTCTTCGAGATCCTTTTCGCGAATTCCGAAGCCATTTCCATATAGGGCTTCTCGGTGAGCCTGCCCATGGCAATTATCTTTATCCTAAGCATACGGTCAACCAAACAGCGATATGATGTAAAGCTCGATATAGCTCACAAAGAAGGTGAGTATGAGGGGAAGGATGAACAGGATGAGGAACCGGGCTTTCTTTTTTCTTGCCGGCTGCTCCTCCATGAAGCGGTCCTTCTGCTCCTCCGTCCATTTCGCCGGCAGTTCCTCACGCGTCCGTTCCTCCCGTCCGAATTTGAACCCGTTGAGGATGAAGAACGCGATGAACAGACCCACGAGAGCCAGGGAATAGACGATCACGGTCACGTAGTATATCCACGCCATCTGCAGCTTCTCAGACAGCGCTATCAGGAACCTGTACAGAAAGTAGAGCACGATGAAGTTGCCGAACAGGATCCCGATCTTCTTGAGCAGTTCCTTTTTATTCATGGCAGATCAGACGAGCCTGCAGGCTCCTGCGGGCCTGACGTTCAGGATGAAGCAGGAGCCTTCGCCGAATACCGAATTGACGAGCTCCGCATACTTTCCGGTAAGTTCCCGGGGCACGAAGGCCTGGATGGTCCCCGCAAATCCGCCGCCGTGGACTCTCGATACGCCGCCGGTCCCGCGCAGGAATTCCTCCGTCAGGCAGAGGGCGAGGGAAAGGCCCTGTTCCCGGACGTTCTTGACGGTATATACGTTCTGGAGGAATTTGAAGCTCGAGTTGCCGGATTCAGTGACGCCTTTCTTGAATGCTTCGAAGTCTCCGTTTTTCAGGGCTGTTTTCTGGGCCTCGACCCTGACGTTCTCCTCGAAGAAGTGGAAGGCCCTCAGTATCGCCCGGTCACCCAGGCGCTCCCGGGCGCTCTTGTCTTCCGTGAGATGTCTGAGCAGAGCTTCCTTCGTGGTCTCCCTCAGAACCGGTACGCCCAGCTCTGCCGCGACCTTCTTCATATCCGCGGGAACGGACGCATAGTCTTCGTTGAGGTCGGCGTGGTTGCCGCCGGTGTTGACGATGCAGAGCTCACAGCCTTCCCGGCCAAGGTCGAAGTCATATTTCTCTATCACGGGGTCCTTCGGATCCCTGAAATCGATGGAGATGAACCCACCCACCGCGCAGGCGGTCTGGTCCATCAGGCCGCAGGGCTTTCCGAAATACACGTTTTCAGAGAACTGGGCCATTTTCGCGATCTCCACGTTAGGGACCCTTCCGCCGTTGTAAAGATGATTGAGGATGTTCCCGATCATCACCTCGAACGCCGCCGAGGAGGAGAGCCCGGAGCCCTTCAGTACATTTGAAGTGGTATACGCGTCGAATCCGCCGACTTTATACCCTGCGTTGAGGAACGCCTTTTCCATGCCGGCGATGACTGCCGAGGACGTGAAATAGTACTTCGGGTCAGGCGCCTCGGTCCTTGAAAAACCGACTATATCTTCGGGGAAGCCTTCGGACTTTACCCTGATGGTACCGTCATCTGTCTTTTTGGCTACTGCCAGTATGTCAAGGTTGACGCAGGCGGCTATGACCTTGCCGTGGTTATGGTCGGTGTGGTTTCCGGAGATCTCGCTCCTGCCCCCGACGGAAAACACGGAAAGGTCCCCGTCGCCGTAGAGATCCACGTGGGATCTGACGGATCTGATGTATCTTTCTCTCTGTGCGGGGAGCGACTCCGGAGCGACTGCCAGGTCTTCCGACAGCGCTCTGTCAAGACCGCCTTTACTGATATATTCTATGAGTTTCTGAGAATCCATATTTCCTCCAAAAAATGCGAATTGTTTCCGAAAAGGATTATATCACCCGCAACTTCCCCCTGTCAACGAGCGGTTAACATTGATTATTGGAACGGACAGCCTTTAAAACATACCATATATGGGATTAATCGTGTTCAAGCGCTGATTTGTACCATATCTGGGATTGCAAATATACAGACTTGTGATAATATAGCTTCAGGATCAGGCGGCAGAAGTGATCCGGACAAGAATTATTTGACAAAAAAGCAGGAAGTTTCGATTTGTTTGAAAAAAGTAATTTACGGAGGCTAACATGAAACGTGTCATAACAGAAGCGGACGTTCAGAGATTCAGGTATCATCTCGGTGAAGAGGAGAGGAGTGATTCGACTATCCGGAAATATACAAGGGATGTCCGGCATTTCCTCGATTTCACCGGGGATTCCGAGATAACCAAGGACAAGGTACTAGAGTACAAGGACCGGCTTAAAAGCGATTTTGCGACAAGAAGCGTTAACTCCATGCTCGCAGCCCTCAATTCGTTCTTTGTTTTCATGGGCTGGGGAGACCTTAAGGTCAAAGCCCTGAAGATCCAGCAGGAGATATTCTGTCCGAAGAGCCGGGAACTCAGCGAGGACGACTACAGGCGGATGGTCAGCAAGGCATATGAGAACGGAGACGAGAAGGTAGCTGTCATGTTCCAGACGATATGCGCGACTGGGATCCGGGTGAGCGAACTTGAGTATATAACTAAGGAGGCAGTGCTGGAAGGATGCGCGGTAGTGAACTGCAAGGGCAAGATCAGACAGGTGATCATTCCTAAGAGACTGCAGGATCTGCTGCTCAGGTACTGCGATGAGAAGGGAATAGAATCCGGAAGCATCTTTCTCACAAAAAAAGGTAAGGTCATCGACAGGTCGAATATCTGGAGGATCATGAAGAACAACGCAAAGCAGGCAGGCGTCGATGAGGGAAAGGTGTTCCCCCACAATTTCCGCCACCTGTTCGCAAGGACGTTCTACGAGCACGACAAGGATATAGCCAAGCTTGCCGATGTGCTCGGCCACTCGAGCATCAACACGACGAGGATATATATAACATCCAGCGGAGATGAGCACAGGAAGGTCATTGATGAAATGGGGCTTGTATAACGGGAATCCTATTTTGCGATTTAGG
>CACZSC010000201.1 GCA_902783755.1 uncultured Ruminococcus sp.
CGCTTCCTGTACCGGCTCTGTCTCCGTATCCTTGGGCTTGCTGTCAGCGCAGCCTGCAATGCTCAGGATCATCAGCAGGACCAGAATGATCGATAATGCTTTCTTCATCTCTGTATTTCCTTTCTTAAGATGAATTTTGTATTTCCAGTTTCCATGATCTTCACGGAAACGCCGTAAACCTCTTCAATGAGCTCCTCCGAGATTATCTCCTTTCCTCCGTGACGGACCACATGCCCGTTCGAAAGAAAGAAGAACCTGTCTCCGATCACCATGGCCTGATTGAGGTCATGCAGGGATGCCATAACTGCCACGCCCCGTTCTCTCGCGGCCCTGACCATCTCGGTGTCCACGAGGGCTTCGTTGGAAATGTCAAGATTTGCCGTAGGTTCATCGAATATCAGGAGCTTGGGATCCTGCACCAGTGCCCGTGCTATGGCTATCTTCTGCCGCTCTCCTCCGGAGAGTTTTTCTACGGAACGGTCTGCCAGATCTGAAAGCGCCATGTCGTTGAGGATCTTCTCAACTGCTTCCCTGTCGCTTCTCGATGGACTTAGCCCCATGTATGAGATACGCCCGGTCATGACCGTGTCATATACTGTAAGGTCTCCGAAGTCTATTATCTGAGGGACGTATGAGATGAGCTTCGCTCTATCCGCCCTGCGCATTTTAAGAACGTCGGTCCCATCGATCAGCACTGATCCTGAGTCTGGCTTCTCTATCCCCAGTATGTTTTTCAGGAGTGTGGTCTTTCCGGCACCGTTCTTTCCGAGAAGTATGCCGATCTCCCCTGAATCAAGCTCAAGGTTGAGGCCCTTCAGCACTGGACACAGCCTGTTGTTGAGGAACCCTGCCCTGTATGAGAAGCTCAGATCCCTGATGTCAAGCGTCATCTGTCCCCCTCCTCTCTCTTCCCGAATCCGCCGAGAAGTATGAAGATGAAGAACGGGGCTCCGAGAAGTGACGTGACCGCCCCTACGGGGAGGGCCGATCCGCTTCCGATGCTTCTCGAGACAGTATCTGATATGAGCAGAAGGATGCTGCCCGTGAGCATGGATGCAGGGACAGACACCCGGTGATCCGATCCCACCAGCCTTTTCGTAAGATGCGGACAGATAATACCGACGAACCCTATTATTCCCAGGAATGAAACGCATACGGCCGTTATCATCGAGGAAATCAGGAGCGCAAGGAACCTGAGCAGATCCACATTCACGCCGAGGCTCTTCGCCGTGTCATCGCCGCTGCCCATGGCATTGAAACGCCAGCCGCAGACAAGAGCGAATACCAGACCGATGATCACCACCGACGCCATGATTATGTCCGTTCTGTACGTGGCTCTCCCGAGATCGCCGAAAGTCCAGATGACCGCTGCCGACAGACCCACGTCAGTGGCATAGAACTGGAGCAGAGTGGTAAGTGCCGTCCACACGGCTCCCACCCCTATGCCAGCCAGCACCACCACACCCGGTCTGAAGGACCTGAGCCTGCTGAGTCCGAGGATCAGAAGCACGGAAATGACCGAGAATATGAACGCGATGAGTGAGGTCGAGAACGGATTGGCTCCCGCTGTATAACCCTGCAGGTTGTTGCCTGTGGAAAGGAACCCGCCGGCGAAAGCTATGATGGACAGGTTTGCGCCGAACACCGCTGCGTTTGACACGCCGAGCGTAGACGGGGACGCCATGGGATTGTTAAGCACGGTCTGCATTATGAGACCGGAAAGGGACAGTCCCGCTCCGGCGATGATGGCCGCCAGGACTCTCGGGATCCTTATGTTCCATATTATCCTCATCTGTGACGCCGTCCCGTTCCCGAACAGAGCTCCCAGACTTTCCCCGACAGTCATGCCGGATGAACCGGCAAAAAGGCATACGAACGCCAGAAGCACCGTCAGAGCGGCCATGACCGCGATTATGACGGTGTTCCTTCTTTTTCTTCTCAGCGATGCGTTGATACCTATGTCCATCGTGTACCTCTGATTTCAGTGATCAGTTTATGTTACCACTAATGGATCAGTCTCACAAGCGGGGGGAGGGGATATTCCCATATGTTTTCAGCCCTCTTTTTTCATTTTCCGGGAACTATTTTCCGCTGAAACAGTCTATAATATGTGAAAAGACGTGAAATGAGGACTTTGCCATGAGATTGACGGTGATGATAGGAACAGTTCTGACA
>CACZSC010000202.1 GCA_902783755.1 uncultured Ruminococcus sp.
ACCATGTATGCCAGTACTGCGGCGGCGCCTGCGAGAACAATCTGGATCTTGAAGGCAACGGCGAGGAACTGAACCCATATCAGCTGGGCGGACCGTACGACTGGTCCAAGCTGGCAAGCTTCATCAGGCGGGGCGGCGATACGGCAGGGAAGTACTTCATTCAGACTGCGGGCTTCAAGGTCACTGAATCCCTGGGCACGGAACAGAATCCCTTCAAGGGGATATTAGAAGTGTCCGGAGGATACTCGCTGATCCTGAACGATGCGGCAAACTCGGTTCCATGCGTCCCGTTCGCGTATATCGAGAACGCTACGCTTAAAAACGTATATACCACAGCGCTCGATGACACCCAGATGCTTACAGCGGACGCACAGTTCGCGGCAGGCATAGTGTCCCATGCCAAAGGCACATGTCTGCTCGATCACTGCCGCTCTAGGGTCGTTATAAACTCAACGGTCACCGGAGCCGGATACCACGGAGGTCTCATCGGCGAGTGCGCCGACGGAAGCAATGTGACCCTGAACGGATGCCTGTTTGACGGAAAGATCCTGGGCACGTCCACCACGGACTGCGGAGGATTCATAGGCAAAGCTGATAACTGCACAGTAAGGATCACCGGTTCCATGTCAGCTCCGAGAGGGTTCGAGCCTTCAGATTCCTGCGACTTTGTGAACGCAACTCAAAATGCTAGTATCACGCTTGAGAGCAACTATAACCGCGGCTTCCCCGCGGGCGTGACTCTCCAGGGACCGGTTGCGATGAAGATATACGGGACTACGAACGTTATAAAGCTGAGCCCAGCAGAAGGCAGTGCCGGGTTCTACTGGCCCGTCGATCTCGTGCCTAACTGGAGCAACTGTATCTTCGCGGCGGCGGGCGAGACAGTCTCGTTCACATCCAGTCTCGGAGCCAACATCCTTTACTCGGCAGATGCCGATATCTCCCGCAGCGGCACGACATTCACCCTGACAGTACCGGCCGGTGACGTTTCGATCGTGAAAGCTCAGGATGTCGCGTTCCAGGTGAGCCATGCGGCAGTCGGAGCGGGCTCTGTTATAACCGGATACGTAAACGGTGCGAACCCGGGAGCTGACGTTATTGTGTCATGCAAGGCTTCGACCGGATACGTGTTCGACCACGTGGAAGTGATAGACAGCCGCGGAAACGTGATACCCGTAACACCTATTGAGACCAACGATGATTATGAGGGCTTCACGTTCACGATGCCCGGGGACGATGTCACGGCAACCGGATATTTCCTGAAAAAATACGAATATAACACGACTACAAAACAACTGACGCTGCTCCGCGGAGACTTCTCAGGGACCGACAGCTGGATCCCGAACGATTTCTCAACGAACTGGGCGAAGAGCGTTACAGCAGAACCGGGCGTGAGATTTACCGGAAGCTGCTATCAGCTGTTCTGCGGATTTGACGGTGTCGAAACCGTAGACCTCAGCAACGTGGATACAAGTGAGATGACGAGCGCCGAGAGGATGTTCTTCGGTTGCGAAGAACTCTCCAGGATCGATATCACGGGATGGGATGTTCAGAGCCTGACAGATATCTCGGAGATGTTCAGCGGGTGCGTGAGGCTCACAGAACTGAGCTTCAGCGGCTGGAAAGATGCGGCGGTGACATACATGACCGGGCTCCTCGGCGGATGCAGTTCTCTTATCTCCGCAGACCTCTCAGACCTGAATCTTGCGGGCTGCCTGTATACGGACGGCCTGTTCACGGGAGACACCAGGCTCAGCGCCGTCACAGTTCCCGCAGGCGTTCCCGTTACGGAGGCGATGGGCCTGAACAAGGGCAGCGATGGATGGATGAAAGATTCGGACAGCACGGTCTACACCGGCGGCACGACCTGTGCCTCGCTTCCTTCCTCCGGCAGCCGTGCCGGATGGCGCTGGACATCGGAAGTCAAGGGGGAGCACTGGACCCTCGACAGTGAGAACGGCATCCTAAAACTGATCTGGGGCGACTTTGACAAGAACTGGGACGAAGGAATCGACAAGTCCAAGGTCAAGGCGATAGTTGCCGAGAGCGAAGCCCGCTTCGTCGGCGACTGCACGGAGATGTTCAAACCTTTTGCTAACTGCGAGTACATGAAACTTGCGGCGGCCGATACCTCACAAATGACCGTCATCACAGGAATGTTCAGCTATCTGAGCAAACTGGAAGAACTGTATGTGGGTGGCTGGAACACGTCGAATGTGACGGACATGAGCAGCGCCTTCGCATACTGCACAGCCCTCAGAACTCTCGACCTCAGCACGTGGAACACGTCAAAAGTCGAGACCATGGCTGAGATGTTCAGCGGATGCGACAAGCTTGAAAGCGTCGGGCTGGCCGGCTGGAACACATCGGAAGTCGAAAGCATGAACTCCATGTTCCTGCTGTGCAAGAGCCTCAGACATCTGGATCTCTCGGGATGGAACACGGCGTCCGTGACTGACATGGGCAATATGTTTGATAGCTGCGAGAAGCTCGCATCACTGGATCTCACGGACTGGAGCACCTCATCCGTAACGTATATGGCGTATATGTTCTGCGACTGCAAGAATCTTGAGATCCTTGATCTTTCAAGTTTCAACACTTCACAGACCTTCGAGGCCGATCCCGATTCTGACATTAATAATGACGTATATCCTGACGGACAACCTGTTTATATCGAAGGAAGACCGACAGGCGTTTCAAATATGTTCAGGGGAGCGGACATGCTGTGCGTGCTGACCATCTCGCCGAACATGAATATAACGGCGGACATGGGCCTGAAAAACGGTGTTACCGGCAACCCCGGATGGGTGGTACGGACAAATAACACGGTAGTCTCCGGTAACAGCGGGTGGGCAGTGATAGAAGCTACTTCTGCCGCCACCATGTACGTATGGACCGCGCTGGCACCTCATACGGTCACGATAAGCTCGGGAATAACGAACGGTACGGTGACTGCTGATGCTGAAAGTGCCGGTATCCTTGACACGGTCACGCTTACAGTAACTCCTTCGCAGGGATACGAACTGACAGTGCTTTCGGCAACCAGAGACGGGACAGACCTCGTGATCTCCGAGGGACAGAACGGAACCTACTCGTTCATCATGCCTAACGGAAACGTGACCGTAAGCGCAACCTTCGCGAAGATGCCGGAATTCAAGACACAGTCAATCGGACTGGACGGACAGATAGGCGTAAACTTCTTCGTGGAGATCCCCGATGCTGTCGTTTCAAACAGCATGGACGGATACATGGATTTCAGCATAAGCGGCAAAAACGGAAAGACAGCGCAGGAACAGTTTGATATCGAGTACAAGAGCACAAGCAATGCAGGTTCGTACGGATTCACGTTCCCGGTCAACTCCGTCCAGATGGCCGATACCATAACAGCTGTCTACCATTATAAAGACGCTGAAGGAAACGACGGTACCATCACGAAAGAGTATTCCGTAGAACAGTATCTGAATAACTTTACCGAACTGAACGAGCCTCAGGCTCTGGTCAGCCTCGTAAAGGCCATCAACGACTACGGCTATTACGCCCAGAGATACCTCTCGGCCAATGCCGTGACACGGTGGACTCTCGGAACAGACCACGAAGCCATGACGAACGTATATACGACCAGTTATACCTACACAAAGGCCGATCTTGAGCAGTACGCTATAAAGCGCACCCTCTGCGCCGACGTCACCGGTATAAGCTATTCGCTGACCCTCGATACTGACACTGCCATCAACCTGTTCATCACGCCGGCCGCTGGGTATACGGGGACGGTGACAGCATCGCTCTTCGACGGAACGCCTCTTGAGGTGACAAGGACCGGAGACCGGCACAAGCTGGTGATCGAGGGCATACCTTCGCATCTGCTCGGAAAGACGTTTACTGTCGTCATAAATACGGACAACGGTATCTCCATTGTGGATGTCTCCGTCCTCTCATACGCATATGCGGCATTCGAGGACAACGCAGAGGCTACGATGGCAATGAGCGCGCTGTATGACTACTATCTGAAGTCAGTGGCGTACATCGCATATGTCGAATCACTCAATAACTGAAAACGGAGGTGTCACTATGAGAGAATACACAAATCTGGAAATGGAAGTCATCGCTTTCGAGGATGCTGACGTTATAACGGCAAGCAAGGATGATATCGAACTTACCGAAAAAGAATAGTTGAGGCACATTGAATTTCCCTCCGTGGCTGACAGTGGAAAACTGCGGTCCCGGAGGGATTTTTCTTTATATATTCTTTTAATTTACAAAATACAAGTACATTAATACCTGGAAAATATGCAAAAATTTAAGAATATAAACGAAAAATCACCCTTTCGGGTGATGCAAAGACCGATTGACAATAGTAATATATGATCAGAAAAATATGAGTATATGTTTATAAAGAAGGAGAAGGCACGGAACGGTACCGTGCCGGACGGTTTTATGAAATCCAGAAAGCTGATATGTGTAATCCTGACGGTGGCAATGCTTGTTTCGGTCATGCCCGCTGTCGTCACTGCGGACGGGGAGTTTTCCGGTCCTGTCGTCAATCTGACGGACCCGAATAAGAGCAAAGATGTGTATGTCAATCTTACCGATCCGGAAGAGAAGAGGACGCAACTGGGCGAGCCCAACATTCTGGTCTCTATCAATCCTGTCAGTCAGGGGAACCCTTATGTGAAAGAGTCATGGTTTACGACAGAGTGGCTTGGTGCCGGAACCAGACTCGATCCGTACGTAATAAGCACTGATGGTAACCTCAGGAGACTTTCTGCCTTTCTGGAATTAGGCCTCAGTGATTTTCGCGGGTGTTATTTTCTGCTGACGAGTGATATAAGCCTTTCCGGTTTCAGCGAATGGTTCCCGATCGGAACCGAGGAAACGCCTTTCCGCGGGACCTTCAACGGAGCGGGACATGCCATCCGTGACCTGAAGATCGGATCCGGGAATTGCAAAGGCTTGTTTGGCTTTAACGACGGTACTGTCTCAAACCTCAATGTTTACGGGGATGTAAGCGGAGGTAAAACGGTCGGCGGCATTGCTGCGAAGAATCTTTCTCTTATAACCGGCTGTACGTACAGCGGAAAAGTATGCGGCAGCAAGAATGTAGGCGGGATCTCCGGTATTAATGAAGGAGAGATCTCGGACTGCGAAAACATCTCCGCAGTTACCGGTAGCAAAAAATATTTTGGAGGCATCGCAGGATATGCATGCTCAGGATGCACCGTCAGCAGATGTATCAACCGCGGCAATGTCACCGGGGGAGAAGACGCTGAGTACGCAGGAGGCATCACCGGTTATCAGGATGGCGGAACCATCAAAGACTGCTCAAACCATGCAAAGATAGAATGCAGGCATACAGCGGGGGGAATAACAGGAACGATCAGAAACGCAACCGGCAGTAACCTTTACAACTACGGCGAGGTCTATGCGGTGAAATCTAATGCAGGAGGAATAACGGGCATCTGTTACGGCACCCTGCGTAATTGTTCAAATACGGCAGCTGTCCATGCCGGTTATAAAGCGATGGCAGGAATAGCGGGCATCAACTACGGTATGATCACCGGGTGCACAAACTCGGGAACGATAGCCATGATTGATCATATAGATTACTATGAGGAATGTGCCGGGATCGCAGCGACCATGTCGCTCGGGTATGTTGAGGATTGTATAAACATCGGTACGGTGTACGGGTACGATTTTGTCGGAGGAATCGTAGGGAAAATCGTGGATCCGTCCGGAGATGTCCGGGTCAGCAACTGTACAAACTGCGGTCACGTGAAAGGTGACAGAAAGTTTGTGGGAGGTATCGCAGGAAAAATATTTGGAAACGGTGATAATACGGTGCTCCTGCACCACAATGTGAATTACGGTCTGGTGAACGGTTCGTCGTACACCGGCGGTATCGTCGGAAATTACAATTTACCCGGCGAAATCGCGGAATGCATGAACTACGGGACCGTGATGTCTCAGGATCCTTCCCATTTATATTATGACCCGGGAAGGCACATGTATATCGGGGGTATAACCGGTTACATTTATGAATGTGAAACCATCAGAGACTGCGCCAATTACGGTGCGGTTACCGGTAAATACAAAGTTGGCGGAATCACCGGATATGTATGTGGAGATACGATGCTGATACACCTGTTCAACTGCGGTATCGTCGAGGGTGAAAGCGGGGCTTCATGCGGTCAGATAATCGGTGATTTCGGCTCCGGGTTCAAAAAAAATAATGAACAAGGCTTCACGGTCTTTTTAGTACAGGATTGCTACTATTACAAGTATGAGGGCTGTTTATCCGGTCTCGGTGACTACAGCGAAAATATTGTCCCCCTTCAGTACACTGACAATTTTTCGAATTTATATCCGTCAACTTACATGCACGGGCTGACCCTGAAACAGATAAAGAAAGGACAGGTAAAGTGTTACATTCCGTTTGATCCTGAGAATGCATTTGCAGACTTTGATTATGCTTCCGTATGGGAAAAGGGGCCGGACGGCCCCGTGATCCAGGGGATCGGCGTCTCCGTTCCTCATGGCACGGTCCATGTATCGACTGTAGATGACCTGAGAAGCATAACGGAAAGAGTTGCCGGAGGAGTTACATACTCCGGAGTAACCGTGGTACTGGACAACGATCTGTCACTAGAGGGCGTTGATGACTGGCGTCCGATCGGCGACTTCAGCACATACGCTGGCGCGGAATTCAAAGGAACATTTGACGGAAACGGTCATACGATAAGCGGGCTGTCGATCAGCTCCGATAAAGACGTAAGCGGTCTGTTCGGCTACGTGAGCGGTACAGTCCGGAACCTTAATGTGACCGGAACGGTGAGCGGAAAAGGCTACGTGGGCGGAATCGCAGCGATGCTTTACGGAGGAACGCTTGAACGCTGCACCTTCACCGGTACAGTGAGCGGCACCAATACTGTCGGAGGACTCGCCGGTGAAATAGTGGCCGGAACTGTTACTGACTGCCGTATGACCGGAGACGTGAATTCAACCGGAAAGTATACAGGCGGCATCTGCGGCACACTTGCCGGCGGGACGATCGAACGCTGCGCAGCCAATGTCAATGTCAGAAGCGGGGACTCATATATCGGCGGTATATGCGGCAGCCTTGAAAACGGCAGCATATATGACTGTATCCATACCCTGAACGTAGAGGGCACGACCGCTGAGGCAGAAAGCGTCGGCGGCATTGCCGGAATATACAAACGGGGTTCTATCGCGCGCTGCTGCCACTGTGACGGGACTGTTACCGGAAGCGATTACTACGGCGGCATCATCGGCTTATTTGACAAACAGCTTTTGTCGAATCCGGATTACTGCTCAAGATGCTACTATCTCAGCGGAACTGTTTTTCCGTACGGATCCGAAACGAGCGTTGACATAGCCATAGGAATCGACAGGTTACAGTATCCCAACTTCGATCAGAACCCTGCCATGTATGCCGTTCCAATGGATTCAAATGAGTTCGGAAGAGAAGCCGAATTCGCGGAATGGGATTTTGATCAGATCTGGACAATGGATACGTTCCACCCTGTGCTCAGGGAAAAGGGAGCAAAACTCACTTTCAACTCAAACGGGGGATCCGGCTCCATGGCATATATCGGTCTGAACGGGGCGGAGATCATTGTCCCCGATTGCCTGTATGAACGTGAAGGTCATACGTTTACGTGCTGGAACACCGAACCGGACGGGAGCGGTAAGAGCTACGGACCGGGTGAAAAACTCTTCACATCAGAGCCTTTGACTCTCTACGCGATCTGGTATGTCAGACTGCCTGTGACATATCTCGATGAGAACGGCATGACGAGAACCGCGAATTTCTGTTCGAAACTTGACAATACATATTCTACTCTTTATGACGGGATCTATTATGCAGAGGCATCGATGATCCTTGAAAAGCGTCTCGAGATCAAAGGCGATGTGGTGCTGATCCTTAAGGAGGGAGCATATATCACCGCAGACAGGGGAATACATGTACCTGAGGGAAGCAGCCTCACGATCTACGGTCAGGGCGGTCTCTATAAAGAT
>CACZSC010000203.1 GCA_902783755.1 uncultured Ruminococcus sp.
AACATAGGCATGTGCCTCGCCATAATGCCGGTCATAGGAGTGACGCTGCCGTTCCTGTCATACGGCCCTTCATCGCTGCTGTCGATGTACATGGCCGTGGGCATAGTGCAGAGCGTATGCGTCTACAACAAGAAATACTACTTTGAACGGGAAGACGAGTGAACTGTGTTCACTTCGTTTTCTTTTGGTAAGAATGATGAACGATAACAGCAAGCTTATTTCCATCAGGGACCAGAACAGGTGGACGCCGGGTTGTCCCGTGTTCGTACGCAGGGTATCGGTCTTTCTCAAGGAAGACGGCGAATACTCCATTGTATGCGGATATGACAGCTGTTCTGAAAGCCCGGCCGGGTCTTTCACCGCCGACTGCACCGTCTACGACTCGTACGGAAGAAACATCAGAACGGTCAGCGGGATGCTCTTCGAGGACGGCACCGCGGCGCTTGACGGCATCACCGGTGCATCGTACGCTACAGTCGAAGTCACGGAAGCGGCAGGCGTATGGAAGGCGTCGGGGGAGGAACCTGTAGAGATCGATCCCCCCGAGACTGTATGGGACACTGATTCTCTCCCGGAACCCCTGAGATCCGCTGCGAAAAAGGACGGCAGGCTCAGATACCGGCCGAAGAAGATAAAAAACGGATGGATCTGCTCCTGCGGACATCTGAATCTTGAAACGAACGGAAAATGCTCGGGCTGCGGGACCGGATACGCCGTCAATTTCCCGTCAGGCGCTCCCGGAGCGGACGCGGACGGATCACCGGAAGACGGAGACGGAACGTCTGAAAACACGCTGAAGCAAAAGCTGACCTCCGACACCGGCAGGCTGAGCGCCAGGTTCGCCGGACTTGCCGCAGCCGTGCTTGCGCTGGTTGCCGTCGCCGTCGTGATGTTCATCCTTTTCGCGGTCCCCGAGATCAGATACATTAACGCAAGGAACGATTTCGGCAAAGGGAACTACCGCGAGTCAGCAGACGGGTTCGCCGCTCTCGGAGAATACAAGGATTCTACCGCCATGCTCGACAAGGCCCTTAGATACCTGTACAGGGACATGACGGGCCTTGACATGGATCCTTCGGAGCTCTATGTCACCTCAAGCGAAGAAGAGCCCTGGTACAGCATTACGGAAGACGGTGTGCTTGATTTCAGCAGAGACAAATATGATGGATCTTCGATCGTGATCCCCCATATAGTCGACGGCACCGTGGTCAGGGAGCTTTCTAAGAGCTGCTTCATAAACTGCACATTCGAATCAGTTGTGCTGCCCGCCACCCTCAGGGTGATAGGAGAACAGTCCTTCATGAACTGCCGGCAGCTGAAACAGATCCGGATCAGCTCAGGTATTGAGGCCATAGGCCCGAGGGCCTTCGTGAACTGCAGCACGCTTGAAACCGTGGTCATCCCGGACAATGTCACGTCCATAGGTCCGCGAGCGTTCAACAACTGCACCGGGCTGAAAAGCTTGACTCTCGGAAAGGGAATAACCGTGATACCTGCATACTCCTTCAGCAACTGCAAAGCTCTTGAGGCCGTGAAGATCGCGGGGAATGTAGGATCTGTGGGAGAATACGCCTTCGAAGGATGCGTATCCCTCAGTGAAGTAACGTTTCCGGGATACGGTCCCGAAGTCCGTATAGACGAAGGGAACGAGTGCCTCACGGACCGCCTGCAGTAGTGCCGGTTTGCTTTTTGTCTGCCGGTGTGATATAATCGGTATGAAAATACTTTGGAATAATTTGGAGCCGTCATGGGGAAGAAATTCATCAAACATGTTCCGAATATTCTGAGTTTCATCAGAATCATCCTTATCGTGCCTATCATCATCCTTTACATGCAGAACACCACACCGACCTTCATCTGGTCCATAGTGCTTCTGGTCATAAGCTGTCTCACCGACTTCTTCGACGGCAAGATAGCAAGAAGATTCGACGCGGTATCGAAGCTCGGAAAAGCGCTGGACGGGGCAGCCGACAAGCTCATGCAGCTGGGTCTGTTCCTGTGCCTGATATTCGTTTACGGAACTCCCGTGCTCATAGTGTTCTGTGTCCTTGTGGTCAAGGAACTGCTGATGGGCATCGAAGGGCTCGTCTACCTGATAAAGACGAACCGCGTTACTGCCGCGAAGATGCACGGCAAGGTGGCGTCTTTCGTCATCGACGTCTGCATGGTAGCCCTCTTCCTGCTCAGGGACATCCTTCTGACCGTACCCTGGGTCGTGTGGGCGATCTGCGGGCTCTGTATCGTCATGGCGGTATATGCGTCCGTCGCCTACAACATCATGTACTACAGGATGTTCAAAGAGCTCAGGGAACATCCCGAATCGGTCCTCGGTGACGAGACAGAAGACAAGACGGCTGAAGAGGTTAAGAAAGAAGAAAAAGAACCGGAAGATGTTCCGGTCTGAATACGGTATATACACGTCGGACCCGGCAGAAAATGCCGGGTCCGTTTTTGTCCTTATTTCCCATTCTGATCCAGCTTATCCGGATCTATCCATATGGCGGGTCTTATGCAGACATCCGTGTTCGTCGCGATGATGCCCGGCCTGCAGACCTCGCCCCCTCCGGTTACGCATGCTATCGCGCAGTATGCGTTCCCGGTGGAACGGAGCCACCATTTGCAGTGGGTTCCCGAGCGTTTCTTCTCACCGCCGTAAGCTCCGTTCTCGACGGCGTATTTCGTGGGTGTGCACGCTCTTTCGCTGTCTGACGAAAAATATTCATCTGCTTCGTCGGCGCTCAGGAGGAACACCTTGTCAGTGGTATCCTCCGTTTTGCCGTCACCGGGCACCGCAGAGTCCACGATCGCTGATATCTCCTCTTCGCTGAAAGCGCTGTTCAGGAAGTTTTTGTTGAGCCAGCCCCTCACCCTTGAATTCTTCCAGGCGACCCTGTAATTTGAGCTGTCGAACTTCATGGAGTCGAGTGCGTACCGGCTTATGACAAGCATCCTGTTGCCGTCCTTCGCCAGCACCAGCCAGACGATGGGCTCTTTACCGTTGCTCAAGTCGTTGTCCTGTTCATAGCTTCCGAATTGAACATAGGAGCCGACATCCGCTTCCATAAGATCCGAAATGTTCTCAGCCTCTTTCTTCGTTCTGCCGTTTTTCTCTTTTCTTCCCGAAGACTCATATCCGTAAGACTCATAATCAGCCGGATCCTGCCGCAGTATACTGCCTATCCCTTTTCCGTTCCCGTATATCCCGATTGATACCATCACGGCGGCGGCAAGCAGCAGCACCGCAATGCAGGCGAGGATTATTACCAGGGCCGCGCGTGCGGAGGTATTCTTTTTTCTCCCGTCGTCAGTCATACGTACTCCCGGGCTCAGCGCCCTTGCTTTCTCGCAAATTCTATCCCGTTCTGCTTTCTTATCTCATCTACGCACGATATGGCCGTCATGGAATATGCGTTCCATTCGTCCGCTGTCTTTCCGCTGCGGACTGCCCCGGCGAAATCCGATATCTCGTAAATCATGTTGTTTGACGGTCTCTCCGTCATCAGGGGAACAGGTTCCGATCCCTTCACGGAGATCAGCACGTCGTCCATGGTGGAGATCTTTCCGATGGTGACCTCGGCGCTGTCGAAGACTATGCGGGAAGGTCCGCTCTGGGCTGAGGTCTTTGAATAGGCTATGCGGACGTCCAGATCCCTATAGCTGAACACCGCCTCGCCGGATCCCTCAAACCCGTTGTGCAGGATCTCCGACCGGGAAGTGATCTTTTCCGGTCTTCCGAAAAGGAAGGTGCACAGGGACACGGGATATATGCCTATGTCCATCACCGCGGCATTGCCGAGGGCGGGATCGAAGGCGTTCAGCACAACGCCCGCCTTGAAGCTGTCATATCTCGAGGAATACTGCCGGAATATGAGCTCAGCATCACGGACCGGTCCGAACTTGCATATGAGTCCCTTTATCTCCCGCGCCAGGGGATCGTGCACGGTCCTCATGGCCTCCATGAATACCAGCCCAGATCCTTTTGCCTTTCTCACCGTTTCAGTGAGGCTCGCGGCGTCAGTAGCCGCAGGCTTCTCGCACAGGACATGCTTTCCTCTGAGGAGGGCTTTTTCCGCGTAGGGGATGTGCAGTGAATTTGGATTGGCTATATACACGAGATCGATATCCGATCCCAGCATCTTTTCGTAATCATCGAAGATCTCAGTGATCCCGTATTTCCCGCCGAATGACCTGCCGCGCTCCGGATCTCTGGAGCATACGCAACAGGGAAGAATTGCCTTTGTTTCAAGGCAGCTCTCACAAAACCAGTCTGATATGAAATTTGTACCGACTATCCCCGCTCTGAGAGGTCTCATCTCATTTCTCTTCCTTCGGATTCACGAGGGTGACGTCAAGGTGGTTGTACGGGATGTGGATACCGAACTTGTCGAAGGCCTTCTTCACATCTTCCCACATGTCGAAGTACACGCCCCAGTAATCAGCGGAGTTGCACCACAGCCTGAGCTTCAGGGTGATGGAGGACTCGTTGTGGGACGCCACGAACACTTCGGGTGCGGGCTCCTTCAGGACCTTGTCGTTGACCTGAGCGGAAGCCAGAAGGACTTTTCTCGCAAGATCAAGGTCAGTGTCATAGCTGACGTTGAAGTCGAAGTCGACTCTCCTGAGATCCTGGGCCGAAAGGTTCTTCACCGTGGCGTTGCATATTGCGGAATTGGGGACCATGACATCGATGTTGTCGGGAGTCGTCAGTTTCGTGTAGTAGATGCCTATGTCCTTGACCGTGCCCGTCGCGGCGCTGGAATCAACGAAGTTGCCGACCTTGAATGGCTTGCAGATCATGATTATGATCCCGCTGGCTATGTTTGAGAGTCCGCCCTGGAGGGCAAGGCCGATGGCTATGCCGCAGGAACCGATGAGAGCGACTATGGACGCTTCCGGAACTCCCAGTATGATCACCGCGATAAGAACTATGAGGATCTTGAGCGCGGCGCTGAAGAAGTTGGTCAGGAACGACTGGGCGTTGGGATCGGCTTTCTGGAAAAGCTTGGTCTTCTGGATGAGTTTCATCAGGTATTTCACGAGCAGGAAACCCAGCGCGACAACCGCTCCGGCTATGAGAAGCTTGAGCGCGAAATTCGGAAGGGTATTCGTGAAGAAGTTGGTGAACCACTGTGCCATTTTTGTTTCCCCCTATCTATTGTTTCTGAGTTCCACCCGGCGTATCTTTCCGCTGATGGTCTTCGGGAGCTCGTCCATGAACTCCACTATCCTCGGATATTTATACGGGGCAGTATGTGTCTTTACGTAGTTCTGGATCTCCTTTATGAGCTCCGGAGTGCCTTCCTTGCCCTTGACGAGCACTATGGACGCCTTTACCACCTGGCCTCTTATCTCGTCAGGAGCGGCCGTTATGGCGCACTCAAGCACGTACGGAAGTTCCATGATGACCGATTCTATCTCGAAAGGACCTATGCGGTAGCCCGAGGACTTGATGACGTCGTCCACGCGCCCCACATACCAGAAGTATCCCTCCTCATCGCGCCATGCGGTATCTCCGGTATGGTAGTAGCCGTCGTGCCATGATTCGTCCGTGGCTTCCTTGTTCCTGAAGTATTCCGTGAACAGTCCGCAGGGAGCGCCGTCCTTCGTGCATATGGAGATCTCGCCGGTCTCACCGACGTCGCAGGGCTTCCCGTCAGGCGACAGTATTTCGACTTTGTACAGCGGCGAGGGATGTCCCATGGATCCGGGCTTCGGCTTGTCGCCCACGAAGTTGCCGACCACCAGTGTGGTCTCGGTCTGTCCGAATCCCTCCATGAGAGGCAGACCGGTATATTCCTTGAATTTGTAGAACACCTCGGGGTTCAGGGCCTCGCCGGCAATGGTGACGTTCTTCAGGGAAGTGAGATCGTACTTCTCGATGCCCGCCTTTATGAAGAACCTGAACATGGTGGGAGGAGCGCAGAACGTTGTTATGCTGTACTTTTTGAACAGAGGCAGCAGATCGTCCGGATCGAACTTGTCGAAGTCGTAGGCGAACAGACAGGTCTCACAGAGCCACTGGCCGTAGAGCTTGCCCCACAGGGCCTTGCCCCAGCCCGTATCCGATATGGTGAAATGTATGCCGTTCGGATCGCAGTTGTGCCAGTATCTTGCGGTCACGTAATGCCCAAGGGCGTATTTGTAGCTGTGGGCGGCGATCTTCGGATATCCCGTGGTGCCGCTGGTGAACAGCATGATCATGTGCGCGTCACCGCAGGCTTTTTCCGGTCTTTCGAAAACATCGGCATATCTGAGGAATTCCTCATCGAAGTTATACCAGCCTTCACGGGCGCCGTTCGCAATGACCTTTATGATGCCGGGATCCGTCTCGGCGG